>CAZKOK010000151.1:0-8387 GCA_964554355.1 uncultured Spirochaetia bacterium
GCGTATTGTCCGCTTCGTATGCTTCGATAAGGATGGTATCCGAAAAAACCTGATTGGGGTCTATCGCAGGGCCTTCCGGCGGCAGACAGCTGACAAACAGAATAATAAGCGAAAGCAGCAGGCTGTTTCTGCAGCAATTCATTATTACTCCTGTTCCAGGATTTCGTTGTATCCTATATTAATGCCTATCCGTATGCCGGACGCATACCTGTCCTGGTGTTCCACGGCCGCGTCGCCGAACAAGTCAAAGGTATATGATGTCGTCCTGCGGCCGGCATATACCAGGTTTACCTCCACTCCGGACTTGATATAGCGGCTGCTGAACCAGTCCCACATCAGTTTCAGCCGAAAATCACCTGCCGCGAAAGATAGATCGTCATCTGATATGTACATGACGCCTGCAGCGCTTGCCCCAACGGAAATGGCCTTTTTTACCAGGTATACATGTCCTTCCAGTCCCAATGATAACGCATATTTCGTAACCGGGTCCGAATATGTCAGGCTTCCCTGCGGAAGGGAAATTGATTCCGTATCCCGGTTGATATTAAGATTGGCGATTACACCGATATAAAATCTGTCATAAAAATCATCAGGGTAAATTATGGGATTGGGGTATAATTTTAAAAACAAAGCAGCATCCATCCGAAAATCAGGATCAGATATCTGGAGATAATAATTGGCGGATAAAACAACCAGCGGCAGCGTTCTTATGATTCCTGCCGGGTTAAGCTTTCCGTTCTTTATTGCAATATCCGTTTCCTCTTTATAAACATCGTAATTCCAGCCGTACCAGCCGTACCAGCCTTACCAGTTGTCCAGCTACCCTTCACCATATGATAATCCTCCGGTCTGAAATTTTTTTCAACAAAATCCGCGATATCAGCCAGTTTCTTGCTGTGGGCCCTGAACACCCTTAATACAGTTCCGCTGCTTGTATATGATGACGGTTTCCGATCTTTAATATCCAGGTCTTTTATATCGGTTACATTTTCTTCATTATACAGAGCCGTTTCGTCAGCCCTGTCATCAGTTTCGCCGGACCAGCCGGAATTTATCAGCCGGCTGCGGATTATTTCCTTTGCTTCTTCTTCCGGCAACGGGACCCGACGCCGTAATAGCAGGATTATGGACGGATCTTGACCCGTCATCAGCTACATTAATCCGTTATCTGACCGGAGAAATGGAGCCTGACAGATTTATTGCCGTGAGTTACAGCAGCATCCCTCTGAAAGATTCCGCCCGGACCGCCATTTCCCAGATTGTCTTGTATGAATCCTCAAGCATGATCAAATTCCCGTATGCAGATTTTGATGCTGAAGAAACATCGGCGTGCTTCAGGGACGGAGAAAATTTCGCCAGTCCTGATCTGCCTGATGAAACGGTCCTGGAATTTACTCCGAATTGTTCCGCGTGCCGTTGCAGGCCTTGATACGGAAACGTATGAGAATAATAAACAGTCATTTATTCTTCAATAATGCTGGTATTTATCCTAATTATAAAGCTGGTATTCCTGCGGGTCCATTCCGAACATATCAATAAGCACAGCTTTCAGTCTCTGGTAATGGGCGCTCCCATATACAACAAGCACTTTTTCATAGTAATTGCACATCATTGCTATATTTTCAATTACATTTGTATCCCTTATGTAATCTATATAGTACCATAACAGTTCAATATCATCATTCCTTCCAAAAAAACTAAAATCCTCATCATCAAATACAAAGGTTTTTCCGGCCATCATCAGATACCATGCATAAAAATCAGTGACAACCGGGACCATGCTTATTGTCATATCGTAATCAGCAATTAAAGCGCTTATTCTCGGGCCAAATTCGGACTCGAATTGGGTTTGATCAGAAATCGTTCCTTCCGATTTCAATCCCTGCATCCGTCTCATAAAAGCAAAATAGCAATAATCGTATTCATCGAGAGTCCGGCTGTCAATTGAAAAACCCTTTATTCTTTCTTCAACGATACCGGTGGAAGGTTCCGCTGCAATAAAATCTGTAAACGGAACATTTGTTACCGAAAGATATATAGTGTAATCGGGTTCGCCATCAACATTATTGTAATCACTGAACCTGTTTATATAATACTGCGGCGATATTCCCATATCGCTGTCCCTTCTTTCCACGACTGTTGAATCCGGACTGAATGTGTCAAATTCGTTTTCAACAGTCAGAAACAAAGGCCCGGACGGATCACTTGAATGCCATGCGGCAATAAAATGCAGCTCTTTTCCGTTTTTTTCAAATGCTCCTACAAAAGTTTCGCTGTAATCCAGCACAGGCAATTCTTCATAGCCGAATTGCACAAGATTATGATCAGGAACAAATAAATCATCATAATTGCCTTTACATGACAGCTTAAGCCATAGTACTGAAAAAAACAAAAGCATATATATTATCTTTTTCACAGCACACTTCCCTGATGCGGTTTACTTGAGTATAGCATAATTAAAAAATGACGGAACAGTTACTCAGTTTCCCATGTCATGGAATATTCCCTCATTTCTCCCGAGCCGTTTGCGGATACGGCAACAACATAATACTGACCGCCGCCGCCGGCGTCAAAGGTAACCGTGCTTATGTAATCCTCGTTTCCGTCGGCATCGGAAATGACAAAATTCTCGTTTGAATCGTAAACAGACAGGACCATCTCCGTTTCGTGACCGCTGGGGCGGCCGACATTGATGGTCGTATCACCGCTGAGATCCATCAGATAAAAATCAACAGCATCTTCAAAAAAATTGGCATAGATCAGAATCATGTGCGAACCTTCCGTAATATAGGCGCCTGAGCAAAGGAATCGTTTTCCTCGTACTGATCAGGTTCTTCGGACATCGCGTCCCAGTCGCATCCGGACACAAGACAGACACAAAACAAGGCAAAAATTACTGTAATCTTTTTCATAATATATTTCTCCTGCATTGAAAATTTTTAATTACATCTGCAAGCGCAAATATGTTACCGCAAAGCAATTGCGCTTTCCGTTTGCAGACATTTACTAACCAATATAATACCTTTTCCGGAAATAACAGTATTTCGTTAAAATTTTCAAAGCATTATTTTTTCTTTCCGGGAGAAATCCTGTTCATATAAATTGGTCTTCATGTCCAGCAGACCGGTCTTAATGAAGGCATGCACCAGCAGGCACTCGATGCCCCTTTTGCCGAATGTCACGAACGGGACTTTGCAGTATTCGCCGAAGAAGCTGTCGAAAAAATCCGTTTTCATTCTGTCAGTCAGGTTCTTTTTTAAATTGATCATGATATCTCCTTTTATTTGTTTTAAATGATATGCCATATTATAAATACTTTTCCGGTAGCAAATCAAATCCCGGGAACATAATACGCATATGTCCGTATTGCTCTCCCGCAGCATTACCCTGTTTTCGTCCGTTACAGCCCCTTATCCCGTCACCAATCACTCAATTACCCGACCTTAAATCGATAATAATCATGTCTACAATCAACTTGATTAATTTTATTTATCTATCTGTTCAATTTTATTATATAAACTGTTTAATTAATTTATTCAACTTGATTATCATCCAAAACAGGTTACAATAACAGACGGAGGAACACCTATGGACGGACCGGTATTACACTACGAAATAATCAGAAACCAGCTTGATAATGGAACGAAATATATAGGCAATATAATAAGCACCCTGACCTACAGCAACGAAGCCATCATAGAGGAAATCGTCAAAAGGAATTCGACCGTTACCAGGCAGGAAGCCCTGGCCGTAATAGACCTGTACGAGGAGATTATCCGGCAAATACTCAGGAAGGGGAATACCGTAACCACCGGCATCTTCCGGGCGTCGCTTTCGATGCGCGGGGCCTTTGAGTCGAAGACGGACAAAATCGACTACAGGAAGCACAGCGCCCGGGTCGTCATCCGCCCCGCTTCGGGGCTTAACAAAAAGGTCTGCACAGGCATCCGCTTCCATAAATTCCCGGGGAGCAGGGAAAGGTATTTCATAAGCTTTGTAATCAATCTGCACGACCACAGGGACAGGATCCTTTTCCGCGGCGGAATGTTTGAAATCGGCGGCAAGGGCCTCAAGGTCTATAATTACGAAAACAGGTACGACCTGGCAATAACCGCGTCTGACGGAAGCGTAAGCAGCCTCGATGTATTCGAGGCTTCCCCTTCCCGCCTGCTTGCCGTGGTGCCTGCCGGCCTGCCCGCGGGCCCCGCCTCGCTTTCGCTCAGGCTTTCCTACGCAAGCGTCGTGCGCAAATTCCAGAAAATTGCTGTGGAAATAATATAGGGGGAAAACCGCGGACAGGCATGGACCCGTCCCGCATTTCCGTCCGCGGTCATTTGCTGTTTATCATTCCCCGGGGTTTACTCTTTCGGCGGCAGGCTCGTGTTTATCATATCGCGGTGCATTTTCCATTTGCCGTTTTCAAGCTTCCAGGACACCATGTACTTGCCCTGGTCGGCCGTCTGTCCGCCTTCCGTTTTAAGTACGTATTTTCCCACCTCAAACGCCTTGTTTCCACCTGAATCGATTTCGGCGGTTTTGAGTTCGATGGTTTTGATTCCGCTGTTCATCATGCCCTGCAGTAAAGCCTTTATCCCCTGTTTTCCCGAGATTATCTCGCAGTTCGGCGCAAGAAACTGGGCGGAATCCGTGTACAGGCCGGCCAGGCCGGCGGCATCACCGCTGTTGAACTTTTTCATGAATTCTTCGTTTACTGCTGCAATAGAACCGGAAACATTGGTCGTGTCTGACATATTTTGCCTCCTTGTTTTTTAATATGAGTTCATTAGATATTGAAATCAGGTTTCCATCAAGCTTTTTTTTATTTGCCTGAATAACGGTAGTTATAGTCAGCGTGATTTCGTCCGGCCGGAACAGGGAAACCTGTACCGGCATCGGATGGCTGCGCAGGGGACCTGCTGGCAGCGGAATAATCCCGGTCCCTTTTGCCCGCAAGAAATCACCAGCGGGGAAGCCTGTGCTTCCGGACTTTATCCAGAAAGTGCTTATGTAAATGAAAGGGGAAACCATCAGCAGCCAGCATGCGGGCCAGAGCAGTATAAACCTTAACCTGGCCCAATCTATGCCCGGCAGAAAAGACGGAGCCGGAATTTCCTTGATTGTATTTCCTGTTTTTCTCCAGAAACCGGGTTTCTCCCGGGGAGTAAGGCCTGTTCCGACCTCGCAGCCGCATCTTTTGCATTCGACCGCTGACGGACCGAACGCGGGAGTTCCCCTGTACAGCGTGTGATTGCATTGCGGACAAAAAAAACCGGGCTTTTGAAATGTCGCCGGCATTTTCCACCTTCCTGAATATTAAATGATTAATACAGCATGCTTAATTTATAATTACACAAAAAAGTTTCCGTCAGGTTTTCCTTTTTCCCGGTAAATTTCATTTTGCTATATCGGATAAATGTATTATAATCACCTGAAAGTAAAAACGCCTGTAACCGCTAAATCATACAGTGGAAATAAACAAACCTGATGGGGTAAAAACAGCCAATGGCCGGATATTACAGAAGAGTTTCCAGGGGAAGAAAGATATTCAGGATCTTTCTTTTATTTTTTCATATATTCGTGATATCAGGGATATCATGGGCCGCATACCGTTACTGGGTCAAGCGTCCTGAAATTCCCGAATTCCTCAAGGACCCTCTTCTGGCCGAACTGCAGCAGGTAGTTCTGCCGGCTGACACTCCGGCAGACAGTAATGAGCATATCTGCCTTAAGGAAGATATAATTACTGAAAACCGCTACAACACCTGCAATATGGACATCAGGATTGACAAAGTGGAGAAAGATTCTGTCGTCTGGTTCGTTGCTGATATCAGGCTGGCCGACATCAGCTACCTGAAAACAGCTTTTGCAGAGGACAGGTTCGGCAGGAATATAATAGAACAGGTAAAGGATATGGCTCTGCGGCACAAAGCCATACTCGCCATTAATGGCGATTTCTACGGTTTCAGGGGAACAGGAATTATTATCCGAAATGGTATCCTGTACCGGAATAATCCTAAAGACGAAATAGCCGCAATCTACAAAGACGGTTCAATGAAAACATTTTATCCCGGGGAGACCGATGCCGCTCAGCTGCTGAAAGACGGAGCTGTGCAAACTTTTGAATTCGGACCTTTACTTATCAAAGACGGTGAACTTCGTCCGGATTTTTCTGATGTTCCCATTCATATCAGAAATCCCAGAACAGGATTTGGAATGATTGAACCGAACCATTATATTATGATTGTTGTTGACGGAAGGCAGAAAGATTACAGCATCGGCATGACTCTTGAGGATTTTGCCCGGTTATTTGCCGCTTACGGCTGTACAGAGGCATACAATCTTGACGGCGGCGGTTCGGCCGCAATGTTTTATAACGGAAAAACCATAAACCATTCATGGATTGATGACGGCAGGCCTGTGAGTGAAATTCTTTATATTGCAGATAACCGCATACCTGAACAGGAAGGGCCCTGATTTGACTTCAATGAAAAACACTGCAATATTAATTCCGGCCTATAAACCTGACAGGAAACTGATTGATCTTGCTGCAGCACTCAAACAACAGGGATACGGCCTTCTGCTTGCGGTGGATGACGGAAGCGGACCGGAATACGCTGAAATCTTTGACAATATCAGAAAGCAGGGTTTTAGAATCATTCAGCATTCTGAGAACAGGGGCAAAGGCGAAGCCATAAAATCCGGTTTCAGATATATCCTCGAAAACCGCGGCAAAATTGAATATACCGTGACTGCTGACGCAGACGGACAGCACCTGCCTGAAGATATATTAAAAACCGCCTCTGCTGTTCAGGGAAAAACCCGGACCATGGTTATCGGCTCGAGGGTCTTTGACAAATCAGTACCGGCCCGAAGCAGATTGGGCAACAGAATAACCCGGTCGGTGTTTGCTCTGGTTGCCGGTTATAAAATCAGCGACACCCAGAGCGGGTTGAGGGCAATTCCGGTTTCCGCACTGGATACTCTGCTTTCACTGTACGGCAGCAGATATGATTACGAAATGAACATGCTTCTGGAGGCAAAACATCTGGGTCTGAAAATAAAGGAAGTGCCGATAAATGTTGTTTATCTCGAAGACAACAAATCTTCCCATTTCAGACCGCTGGTTGATTCCTGGAGAATATACAGACTTATCCTGGGATTCGGGGTGTCAGCCCTGCTGGCATATCTGATTGATTACACAATATTTATTATCCTGCGGCTTATCTGGAAGAACCAGATTGCAGCGAGTGTGTTCACTGCAAAACTGGCAAGTTCCTTTGCAAATTTCAGCATGAACAGAAAACTTCTTACGCTGAAACAGAAAAAAGGTTCATCACTGAAAAAGCAGATTTTCGGTTATTACCTTCTTGTAGGAATAAATATCGTAACAAATTACCTTATCATCAAAATCCTGGTTTTTGCCGGGCTGAATGTCTATCTGGCAAAAGTGGCCGCAGATACCATGCTGTTCTTCATCAATTTTATGGTACAGCGTCATATAATTTTCTGAAAGATTTCTTTTACAGAAGGGCTTTCCCTTCTGAAAATCCCTGCCCGATTAATTCGCCGATACTGTAGTATCCCATATTGTCGGGCGAATAAAGAAACGGTTTTATCAGTCTGATGTCCGGAACGCCGTCCTTTGAAAAACAGGCGTCATCCATTTTTACATCAAGAACTTCACCGATAAACTGGGTATGTGCCCCCAGATTATGGGTTTCTTTCAGTTTGCATTCCAGACATACGGGAAATTCATTTATTATCGGAGCATCCACGAGTTTGCTTCTGCTTACAGTAAGTCCGGATGACTTTATTTTGTCCTTGTGCCTTCCGGAAATTATCCCGAAATAATCCGCCTGTTTCATGTATTTTTCGGAAGGTATATTTATCGTAAAGGCCTTCTTCTCCATTATATTGTCCCAGGAATAGCGGGCTTCCCTGAGTGAAATACAGACTGAGACCGGATTGGATGAACAGATACCGCCCCAGGCAACGGCGGCTGCATTCGCCCTTCCGGTGCTGTCATATGAACCGACAATCAGGACCGGTGCCGGATAAAGCAGCGTTTTTGGTCCAAGCGACTTTTTCATATAATTTCTCCCCTGTTTTCTTACTTTACCATACAACAGGCTGAATATTCAAAGGAAATTTTGCATTCAGACAGCTGACTATTATCTATACGTCGCAATCAATAAATTTCTGAAAATTGGTAAGAATAAGAAAACTACCGATAAACTTAGGGTATAGGTACGTGGCCTGACCGATTTTATGGCAGGTATACGCAGGAGGGTATGTTTCATGTTTTGGCATAAATAACAACCTTTATTCTGCCCCATATCTTTACCTGCCATTACATCGGTACGACCATATATTTTTCACATGTCTTA
>CAZKOK010000152.1:0-8344 GCA_964554355.1 uncultured Spirochaetia bacterium
TTTATCTGGCAGGACTCAGGCGGCGGAACTGCATCAATTACCCATAACACAGCAACAGCCGGAAATTACCGGACTAACTGGAGTAATGTTAACAACTTTACTTCCGGCAAAGGATGGCCGACCGGAACAACAGACAAGGTAATCAATTATTCAGGAAGTTTTAACGGCGGCAGTAACGGTTATCTGGCTGCATATGGCTGGATGGAAAACCCGCTTATCGAATACTATGTAATTGAAACCTGGGGGGACTGGGACCCGAATACCTGGGACGCACTCACTTACAAAGGAACAATAAACTCCGACGGTGCGACTTACAACGTCTACACCGCCCAGAGAACAAATGCGCCCAATATCACCGGTACAGATCAGAATTTTACCCAGTACTTCAGTATTCGTCAGACCAAAAATACAGGATCCCCCTTAAACGGAACGATAACAATGGCCAATCACTTTGCAGGGTGGCAGGCATTGGGCATGCCGGCAGGCTCCTTTGAAACACGTGATTACCTGGTAATGGAAACAGAAGGATACCAGAGCAGCGGCAGTTCGGATATTACCATATCTGACGGCAGCTCAGGCGGCGGCAGTGAAGGTTTTTTCAGTCTGGATGGAAAATATGCTGCAAGCGGGAGTGCATACGCCCTCATCGGTGAAAAAAGATATCCGGTTACTCCTGATGGCAGTAAGAGTCTATCGGGCTTGTTTACGGGAGTATTAATTCACAGCGTAAGCGGGAATTCAGTGGATCTTGAGCTTATGCTGGTACCCCTCGACAGCTCCACCGATGCACAGATCCGGGCGATAAAGGATCCTCCTGCCAGTGCATACGATGGTATGTCCCCAAGCGCTGCCGCAGGGGCGCAGGCACACAACTGGTGTTATAATGCAAGCGACCTTGCTGTAACAGCATACCGTGGATCGGCTGCGGTAACAAACAACGGCTATACCATAAATCCGGGCAGTTTTAATTTCAACGGGATTCAGGTAAATAATCTGGTTATGACATACATTCATGTCTCCGATACTCCGGGTCCGGGCATACCGTATTCAGAGATCAAGTACGATTATACCTATACTGTCAGCGGCAAGAACATGGTAGCAGAAGCAATTATTTTTATAGGAGAAAATCCCAGATCCATACCCGCTTCTCAGGCAATGATTATTCAGGAAAACCTGGCTCCCGCAGCCATGGTATCAGGCGACAGTTACAGTTTTATAAGCGTCTGGTCCGGAAAACATGTCACTGTTACGGGTACCGGCAATAATGCGCTGGTAAAAGCCCAGCCTGTCAATGAAGGCTGGACAAGTCAGGACTGGACAGCCGAGTTTGTAAGCGGTAAGGATAATGTTGTCCGTATTAAAAACATCTGGACCGGCAAATACCTGCATGCGCAGGCAAATTATGAAAACGCAAAAGCTGTATGCTATGACCTGCGTACCGACTGGCTCAGCGAGCAGTGGGAAGTTGAACAGATCGGTTTCGATAAAGTGCGGCTCAGGAATATGTGGACGAACAGATATCTGACCGTCGTGGATACCGGCAATTATGCTGATATTATCCTCAAGCAACTGAACACCGGCTGGACCAGCCAGGAATGGAAAGTCGACTGGCTGCTTTGGAAAGAGTAGCCGACCGGCATTATTATTACTGTTTTTCGGGAGAGACTCATGCGGGTCTCTCCTGTTTTCTGACAGGATTTAAATCCCCATGCACCTTATCCCCAAACCTGCTGTTTATATATTCCTAAATTTCAGATCAAAAATACTGCCATCTTTTTTTTAATAATATCTTGCTTAATTGTGATAATATATATTAAAATATCTGAAAACAGACAACATGAATGGTTCTGTTTTTTTGTTTCAAAAACTATTTCATTATGGAGGTTAATGTGAAAAAGTTGTTGTTTTTACTGATTTTACTGGCTTTTTTGATGCCGGTAATAACTTCAGCACAGGCTGCTGATAATTCTGGCAGCCAGAATGGTACGAATAACCGGATTTTCGGTATTCATATCGGGTTTATCGGCGGTTATGATCTTTTAAATAATTCAATGGCGATAGGCCGGGATTTTGGTCTGAATTTTACTTTGAATAAATCAATTCAGCTTGGGTTTCGGTCAATAACTGATCTTCTGTCTACAGGTGATGCCGTATTACTCGATTTCGGATACTATATTATTCCGGAACTCTGTGTTGATGTGATGGTTGGATCTGATGGGACTAACCTGGCAGCTGCGCTCGATGCGGCATATATTCCTTTTTACAGTAAAGCTGATGAAATATTCCGTTCTTCATTAAGGATTAAGGTGGGATATATTTTTGAAACCGCCAACGGAATTGATTCAGGTGTTATCAATGCCGGTCTTGTCGGAACAATTGGCTACTAGGCCGTATTAAAAAGGAGTTATGGTATGAAAAAAAAGATAATTTTATTTTCAGTAATATTTATCATTCTCATTGCTGCGCAGACTGCAGCTCAGGATCAGCTTAATATTCTTGAAATCGAAAACAGTTTTGTTATGGGATACAGTTTTCTGGCGGATGACATTGCCCAGACTCATCGAATCGGAATTAATTACAGGTTTTCCGATTCAATTACTGCAGGTTTTATATATCAGCAGGCAGGCATAAATTACGCTGCAGGAAGTCTTTTGCTGTTTCGCTATACTATTGCCCAGAAACTTGGAATAGGCATTATGATTGGTGATACAGCCAATACAACAGCGGGACTTGATATATCCTACGATGTGCTGACAAATGAATATGAAGGTCTTTCAGTCGTTCTGCGTTTGAACCTTGAATATTTGATTCCGAATATTACAACAGGAGCCATTGAAAACGGCATTGCTGCCGCTGCCATATCGTTAGGATTGGGTATCTAACCGTACATCAAAAAATAATTAACGGTATGCATTGAAATAAATGTTATACTGTCACCCTTAAGATCCGGCAATTGCCGGGTCTTTCGTTTTTAAGACACAGAAAGGACAAGGATCCCGTATGAAACACGAATTTTACTTACTTTTCCTTCCTGTATGAGTATATTATTACTGTAAGACCTCCTTTACTGTTCCGTGGATATTTTCCATGCAGTTTGATGCCGTATAAGAGGCCCTGCATGGAGGATGTTAATGAAAATAAAAAAAAGAAAACTACTGCGGATAATCATTCCGCGTTTCCCGAATTTTAATATTTATACACTTGTTGCACGGACAACTACAAGTGTTGGTCCGTTATATGTCGCGACCAGCGCAGCAAAACTGGATTGCTGGGACGCCGAAGTAATTGATGAGAACAATCTTCACGGCCGGTTTTATCCGCGGACAAAAGACGGCGAACTTGACCATGCTGCCCTGCAGAAACAGACGCCTGCATCTGTCGTCGGTTTTTACGGCTCAATCACTTCATGCGTTCCGAGACTGTATGAACTGGCCCGAAAGTACAGGGAAATGGGTTGTGTCACCATTGCCGGCGGGAAGCATGTTGAAAATTTGCCTGACGAAGCGTTGTCGAACAATATCGATTACGTTTTCCATGAAGAAGCGGAAATATCAATCAGGGATTTTCTGTCCGCATTTGACAAGCCGGAAGAAAGAAACAAGGTAAAAGGCATTTCCTTTATCCGGGACGGAATGATGTTCAGAACAGTTCCGCAGACTCCTGTGGAGAATCTTGACGAGTTACCGGTACCGGATTACGGTCTCCTGCGTTTCGCGAAAATGAAACTGTATCCGGTCTGCGGAACGCGGGGCTGCAATTCCAATTGTGAATTTTGTGCAGTAAAAGGAAAGGCCAGGAACTGCTCTGCAGATCATATGATGAGCAATATTAAAACGCTGGTGGAAAAGTTCGGCGCCAGGAAATTTTTTGATGTAAGTGACCATTTCGCGGCAAACATGCAGCAGGCGATACTGTTTCTGAACATGTTTGCCAGATACCAGAAGAACCTTGGAAAGCGGCTTCATTTGACCATTCAGACGAGGATAACGGACGCGCGTTCCGATGATTATCTTGCCGCTCTGAAAAGGGCCATGGTTGATAATGTCTGCATCGGCTTCGAGTCGCCTGCTGATGAAAATCTGCTGGCTATGAACAAGGGCTACCGTTCCAAAGACATGCTTGCCTGGACAAGGAAATTTAAAAAACAGCATGTCAGAATCCATGGAATGTTTATCTTCGGTTATCCGGGAAAAACGTCCGGAAATAACAGCATTTCGGTCCGGGATAGTGTTATTCAATATCAGCGTTTCATCAGGAAAAGCAATATTGACACGCTTCAGCTTCTTCTGACCATACCTCTGCCGGGAACAGAACTACGGGCAAGGCTGAAGGAAGAAGGCAGACTTTTCCCTGTAGACACAATAGGCTGGGAATATTACGACGGTCAGTATCCTCTTTTCGACCCGGGAATTGGTGTAACGCCTATTGAGCTTCAGCAGGCGGTAGGCAGAATAATGAAGCGCTTTTACGGGATATCGTATTTCTTCCGGATAATAAAGAATATTATTCTGGATTTTCCCGTTATCGTATTTCCGTCGGTAATAACGCTTTTCAGCGGGAAAATAAGGTATATAAAAAAGGCTTTCGGTTTCTGGTACAGAAAATTCTTCCAGAACAACATACTGCATTTCGGCGGACTGATTATTATTACAAACTGGTTCAGGCAGTTTAAAAAAAATGTTTTTCAGAACAAACTGAAAGAAATTGAAATGAACAAGGTATAAAAAAGAGCCGGACATTATCCGGCTCCTGTTCATTTTTTTCCTAACAGAAATTAATATGAACGGTCCCTGTTCGGGCGCGTTTTCGCTTCACTTACGCGAAGCTCCCGGCCATTCAGTTCTGCGCCGTTAAGTGCAGAAATAGCGGCTGTAACTTCAGATTCATCTTTCATTTCCACAAACGCAAATCCTTTTGACTGATTTGAGTATTTATCAGAAATGATATTAGCACTTTCGACAGTGCCGAACTGTGAGAAAGTTTCAGCAAGCTGATCTTCCGTGGTTGAATAACTTAAATTACCAACATAGATTTTTTTAGACATAAAGGCCTTCCTTTGTTCCCGTTATTTTACGGGATACTGTTTTTTTGCGGCAAGTATTTTTATTTTCAGTTGTTACTCGATAATTATTTACTCAGGATCAGTCGGAAAATCGGAATAGTCGAACAAGTCCGGAACAGTTCATTATGGGTAATAGAAATAATCTGTGCTTACCACAGCTGCAGTATTATCGCATTTTTAATAATAATAATCAATCCGTATCGTGATTTTTTATATGGCCCGAATAATGATATTTCATTCGGTTTTCCCGGTTATGTCATCTCCGGAACAGAGCTGTCATGAAGAGGATCGTTGAAATATAATTCCTCTATTTTTTTTACAGCAGATTCAATCAGTATTCTCTGGCCGTCAAACTCCATAAGTATTATGGTTAACAACTTTATTCGTTCCTGTCTGGTCATTGTTTTTCCTCCAACATGGTTTATAAACTGAAAACGGGCCGGCACGGCAAGCGGACACAGGATAACTATTCATGCTTTATCCGAATAAAGTTTTTCGATACTGTTTTGTCTGATATTTACAAGGACAGGATACGGGAAATACACCGGCAACCCTGAGTTATTGAAGCGGCTTTTTATAAGCCGTATCGATAAATTGGCATCGAATGCGGCCAGTATATCACAATTCGGGGCAAATAGCCATAAGGTCAGGAATTTATTATCAGGAACAGAAATATTCTATTCAGTCAATAATAAACAAATACAACCTTTTTTAAAAAACTAGTTCGGATGGTCCCATCCGGACGATCAAAAAATAATATTGATATATTTTTAGACAATATTATGCCGCAAGGCATTCTTCTTATCCAAAATCTGGAAGAGCATTCGGGAAAATAGAAAAAGGTATCAGGGGCATGCAGCAGTTATAAGTAACCTATAGGAATTGTTGATTCCTGGGTTATAAATAATATCTATCTGTTTGACAGAAAAAAGGGAAGTTTATGAAAAAAAGGAAAAAAAGTTTTGCAGTGATTACAATCCTTGTAATCCTGCTGATCCTTCTCGGCTGCGATATGCCGACGGCATTGAAATCGAATGGGCCGTCAATGTTGCTGGAGCCGGGTTATGCGAAGGCGGCGCCCAATTATAATTTTACCAATGACTGGTCTGAGAATAGCGGTTCTGCAGGGGGTGCCGGAGTATCAATAGCCGGAAGCGGCAAATGGTTCAGTACGAGTTGGAACAACATTAACCAGGGCTGGTGTTATGGAAAAGGCTGGAATTCGGGTATTCCGGCTACTGTTCATTTCGAACTGGAGTATACACCTTCTCAGGGAGGATGTGTCGGTATTTACGGATGGTTGCGAAGCAATGATACAAATTATCCGTATACAGAATTTTATATTGTTGAAGGGGTTGGTACGGTTGAAGGTCCCCATGACAATGATAATGACGGGATATATTCGCCGAACAGCAGTGCAAAGCCTGAATTAGTAGGTACATATGAACTTGACGGCGCTGAATATTTCCTGTATAAGCATGTACGGTTAAGCAAACCCTCCCCCGGTTCAAATAATTTCACCCAGTGGATATCTGTAAGGGAAGATGGCAAACATCCAAGATCAAGCGGAACAATAAGCATAGACGCCCATCTTTCGGAAATGGAGACTTTATTAAGCAGGACAATTTTACAGAGAACAGGTTCTTCTGAATACTGGACAGTATTTACAGTAGAAGGCTGGTTATCACCTGCCCAGAATTCTCCGGACACATCAAATAATAACGTTCCGAGGAATCCGGATGGAGTGGGTGCAACAACAAATACGGGATATGCGAAATTCACATTGATTGATGATATATGGCAGGGAATGGGCGGTCTGAACGGTGCGGTATGGTCAGCGGTTGCCGGTCCGTCAGGCACGATGTATTTCGGCGGTGAATTTACAGGTCATGCTGCAAAATGGGAAAGCAATACATTAACTGAAATTCCCGGAGGATTGCAGAATTATGTATCATCAATGGCTGTTGACTCTTCCGGTACTGTATATGCAGTTTCCGGAGGGAATGTCTGGAAATTAACAGGATCGTCATGGTCACAGGTGGGCGGTTCATTTTATCCCGGAGTAAGCGACATTGCTGTCGACTCCAGCGATACCTTATGGGCAGTCGGTTATTTTGACGGATATGTTAAAAAGTACACAGGCAGCAGCTGGCAGGAAGTCAGTAATGATTTTAATTATTCTGTTACAGAAATTGAAGCCGGTGACAGCGGCGTAATGTTTGTATCCGGAAGATTCAGTTCTGGCAGCAAACATGGAGTGGCAAAATATGATAGCGGGACATGGACCATGATTGGCGAATCATTATTTGATGAATCAAATCATTATATCTCTGCTCTTACCTATAAAAACAACAAAGTCTATATCGGCGGGGCTTTTTCATATTCCACATACCACAATCTGGCAGTGTATGACCTGGGTACAAGTGCATGGTCAGCAATCGGCGGCGGAACAAATGGTAATGTGTATGATATCGCCGTTGATTCTTCGGGCAACATTTATGTGGGCGGATCCTTTACAAAGGCAGGCACAATTGATGTAAATGGAATGGCAAAGTATAGTGGATCGTCATGGACAAAATTTGATGCCGGATTGGGAAAAGGTTCTGCGCAGGGCCGCGGCGGCGTTCCGCTGGTCAATGTTTATACGCTTGCCTTAAGCTCCGGAAACAAGCTGTATGCAGGCGGCTGGTTCGAGACCGCAAACGGAGACAATGCAGCAGTGTATGATGGAGATTTTACTCCTCCTCCCGCACCTCCCCAGCCTGCACCTCCACCATTTTATTATTATATAAACAATAACTGGTCGGGAAAGCTGATGACAGTTAATAATAATTCCGGATATGCAAGTATTTTAAGTCAGAGTTTTAACCCGTCCTGGTCAAGTCAGGAATGGAAAATGGAGAATATAAACGGCGGAGCTGCTGTTCCCGGTTCAACAGTCAGATTCAGAAATAAATGGTCCGGTAAATACCTGACTGTTACCAATACTTCCAGTTATGCGGATGTAAAGGCGCAGGACCTCAATACTTCGTGGTCAAGCCAGGAATGGATAATGGAAGGTGATCCTGGTCAGGCCAGATTCAGGAATGGCTGGTCGGGAAAATACCTTACTGTTACAGGCCAGTATGAATGCGCAGCTGTAAAATGTCAGCCTCTGCATACCGAATGGCCGAGTCAGGTATGGAAAATAGAATACTAGGCATATAAAAAAAATCATAATATCTTTTATAAGGATGGATTTTTTATTCTGCCTTAAATAAAACAAAAAAGGGGACTGTTCGA
>CAZKOK010000153.1:0-8311 GCA_964554355.1 uncultured Spirochaetia bacterium
CCTGATAACAGCCTGTCAAAACTGATTATTGAACAGTTCAGGACACTGCAGATTCCTTTTTCAGAGAAACTTTTTTACAATATCTACAGAAAACTTGAAAAAAGCCCTGAAACTGAACGCAGGGCAGTTCAGCTTCTGCTTCTTGCCCTTAAAAAGGGTATTGATGCAGATATCGGGGATATTTCGGCAATTGAGAATTTTCTTTTTTCTGATACCCCGAATCAGCTTAACCGAAAACAGCGTGATATACTGAAAATGTTCAATCATATAAGCGACGGTAATTCACACTGGATTTTGACAGCATTTGATCTAGATGATACAATTAGCGGAAGAATTGGTGTCAGATATTCATTGAATTCCGGAAAAAGCGATTATGCATTCTTTCTTTTTGAAAATGCAGATGGCAACTGGCTGTTTTCGCTTGATGATTCATCACTTCAGCCTAAAATGACGGTTTTCACAGAAAATGTTAAAATCGACAGGAAAACAGAAAAGGAGTTAAAAAATCTTATATCCAGATTAAAAGAAATGGGAATAGGTGCAGATGGTCGGGTAAAAAACCTCAGCAGTTTTGATATTTTCACCCATGGATACAAAGACAGGAAAATTGATGAAATAATATGAACAAAAAAGCATTGGCGGTAAAATACACAGACGGAATGGAAGCCCCCTATATTATTGCAAAAAGCAGGGGCAAATTAACTGAAAAACTCCTTGAAATTGCCCGAGAACATGATATACCTGTTCTAGAAGAAAAAAATTTTACCGACAATATATTTGATATACCTCTTGGGATAATTCCTGAAGCGTATTATGAGATTTTTGCAGAACTGCTTGCATTTGTTTATTATTTACAGGGAAGAGTATGAAAAGAATATCAGTCAATGAACTAAAAGCAGGAATGAAGTTTGATAAACCGGTATATGTTGATGAAGAAAATATCCTTGTCCCTCCGGGTATCTCACTGAAAAACAAGGATATTGAAAGACTGAAAAAATGGGGTGTTGTTCATGTAATTACTGAAGGGACAATCATAAAGTATGATAATCTTTCGGATTCGGAAAAACTTCCTTTCGGAAAGCTTCTTGGAGCTGATGAAGATACTGCATTTCTAAATTCATATATACAGGCAATTGAAGACCTTGCCGCAGTTTATAAGGCAGTTGCCGACGGGCATAAAATAAATGCCTCAGATGTTGAAAAAGTGACACATGATTTCTATCCAGCCATCCTCGAAAACAGCTACGAAATGATCTCTTTCACCATAAGAAATGAACGTACAAGATACAAATCTGCCCAAAGTTCCATTAATTGCATGATCCTTTCCACGGTAATCGGATTTAATATGAAAATGCCGAATCATCGGCTTATGCAGCTTGCGACAGGGGCAATGCTTCATGACATAGGAATGATGAAAATACCCAAAAACATTCTTGATAAACAGGGAGCGCTGTCTGAGCAGGAAATACAGGCCCTTCAGACCCATCCTCTCTATTCCTACACGTTTATAACAAAAGAACTGCGTTTACCTGAAGAAATCGGGTTAATCGCCCTTCAGCATCATGAACGCTGGGACGGAAAAGGATATCCGCGGCAGCTTTCCGGCAAGGGAATCGCCCTGCCTGCAAGGATCGTATCAGTTGCCGATGCTTTTGAAGCCATGGTCCAGGACAGACCGTACAGAAATTCGATGATAGGTTATACTGCAATGCGTCAGATTCTGAATGATAATTCCAGGCGCTTTGATCCTGAAGTCCTTAAAATATTCATTCAAAGCATGGGCATTTATCCCATAGGAAGCATAGTTGTTCTCAATAACGGCAGCATCGGGCGCGTTATAAAAATTCACTCCTCGGCCCCGTTAAGACCCGGCCTGCTTCTTCTTATTAATGAAAATGGTGTAAAAATGAGGGAAGAACATCATATTGATCTTCTCAAGGAAAAGAACCTTTTTATCGCCAAGGCCATCCACCCGAAAGAGATATCGAATTGAAAAAAGGTTCCCTGGGCGAATCCCTGGCTGCCGATTATCTTGTCTCTATCGGTTACAGAATCCTTGAAAAAAATTACCACTGCAGGTCATGCGAGATAGATCTGATTGCAGTCAAAGACAATACCATAACGGTAATTGAAGTCAAGCATTGGACAACAATTCCCATATCTGAACTTGGATACAGCATAAATAAGGCCAAAAAAAGGCGAATTTATCATGGAGCGGCGTTTTTTTTAGCAGAAAATCCTGAATATTCTGAATATTTCATAAGTTTTGATGTAATTTTTATCGATAATAATAATGAAATAAACCATATAAGGAATGCGTTCCTGGGGCCAGAGGCTTTATGATTAGAATTGCTAAACAAACAGACCCGAAAAAAATCGCAGAATTAAAAGTCAAAATTAATGATCCGAAATATTTACAAACTGCGATAAATCGAATAGCATTATCACTCACACATAAACTCTTTGATTTGGATGAGGAGTAATAATGTCCCACAGACATCCGCGAAACAGTAACCTGAAAAAAAAGACGGATCAGAAAAAGTCTGAAATCGATTTGCCGGAACTTGAATGTCCTATCTGTAAAAAGAACATAAGGTATCTTGCATCTGCAATATGTCTTGAAAAAGATAAATCGCCTGCGCATTTTGACTGTGTTATAGAAAAACTCAGACAGGAAAATGAATTAATGGACAAAGAGAGGATTTGCTATCTTGGAAACGGAAGTTTCGGAATTATAAAATCGGTGGAAGGAAACAGTCCTTCATTTTTTATCCGGAAAAGAATCCAGTTTGAAGAACCTGAAACTCATCCGGAATGGCGTAAAAATATGCAGTCTATATAAAAAAACCTGCTTTAAAAGCCGGTTTTTTATTGGAATAATTATCAGTAGATCGATCAGTAGGAACCCAGAGTTTTAAGGGTTTCATGGGCTTTCTTTCTTGCTGTAATGCCATAGTTTCCCTGTGCAACAAGAATAAGCGCATCAAATACCGATGAATCGGTAATACCATCATTTGCCTCGGCAATCTTTTCAAATGCAAAAGCGCAGGCTATTGCAAAATTATCATCAGGATCAAGGCCGTCCTGTTTTATCAATGCGTATGCAATTGCTTCAGTGGCATCATTATTTTCATTATATCCGATTTCTCCAAGAGCATAGGCAGCCTGGGACTTTACCATAGGTTCATTATCTGTAACAACAATTCTCATAAGGGTCTGCGCAGAAATTTCCCCACCAAGTTTTCCAAGCATTTCACATGCCTGTCTCCTTACTTCCGGAAAGTAATTTACGACTCTTTTGTTTTCTATAACAAGGTGGGTGGTGCCTTCTTCGGCAAGACCGTCAAGAATGCTGTGTACTCCTGCATCGCCTTCAGATATGGAGTCATTTTCAATCATTTCACCAATTGAGGCAATTGCCAGCAGCTTCATATCCCTGTCTGTTGAATTGGCCTGCTCCCTGACAATTCTTATTTCAATATCCTGAAGGAACAGTTCTTCGACTGTCTGCTCTTTACCGGTATTAGTACCGGAAGCCTGACTGAATACGCCGGCGGTCAGAACCAGTATCATAAAAAGCAAAAAAATTGTCCTTGAATTCATTTTATGCTCCCTTCGAACTTTTCAATTATTCATAATTACTTCAATTACTAATATTATATACGAATTTTGAAAAACTGCTATACCTTTTTATTAAAATTGACTGTTTACCATACCGATATTTTCCATTCGTCATTTATCAGTTCCATATAATAAAAAACCGCAGTTTCCTGCTTGTATACAGTCATTACCTTTAAATGAGTTGCATCCAGAAACTCTAGATGGGAAATTTCCAGGTTTTTCCTGCTTGCGACCACGATATAATTAAAAAAATCCTTTAAATTAACAAGCCTTGTTTCATATCCTTTCTGCCTGAACATATCTGAATAAGGTTCAAGATCTTCGGGGCTGTCGTATGCATCTATATATGCACCGGACAGGTAGGTTTTCCAGGTATCAAAATCTTTTTCAGCTATAGCTTTGTTTATTTCATCAATGATTCTGTTTATATAAGACAATGCAAGCTGATACTTCTCCTCGGATATCGCATATTCAGTGTTTTCCGCAGAGACCGGCTCTGTTTCGTTTATACCGGTGTCTTCCTGAACTTTTATCTCTTCGTTCAATACCGGGTCATCATCTGTATTTGTATTCTGTTCTGCAGTGATATTACCCGCACATGACAGTATTACTGCAATGCAGAAAATAATCATTATTTTTCTCATAAGCAATTCCAATTCTATTCACACATGGCAGTTTTGTCAAAAACTTATTGCAGAGACCGGATAAACTGCAAAACAGGTATTGACGCACAATGTTCTGTCCGTTATTTTTAACCATGGTAAAGGCAGTTCTACCAGGATCTTTCGATCCCCCGACAAACGGTCATATTAATCTCATTGAACGTGCATCAAGGATATTCGACCATCTTGACGTGGTGATAGCCGTAAATGCCCATAAATCCTGTTTTTTCTCAGCTGATGAACGCTTTAAAATACTGTCCGGAATACTCGGTAAATATAAAAATATCAAACTGCATCTCTGGGACAGGCTTATTGTTGATTTTGCGAAAGAGCAGGGGACAAGCGTCATGGTCCGTGGTGTCCGCGCACTTGCTGATTTCGGTTATGAGTTTGAACTTGCCATGACCAACAAGGGCCTTTACCCCGAACTGGAAATATTTTTTATTCCGACAGACCCCAGATATTTTGTTCTCAGGTCTTCAGCAATCAAGGAAATTGCCCAGCTTGGAGGTAATATTTCATCAATGGTCCCGCCGGTAGTTGCATCTGCAATTCATGAAAAACTGAAAGAAAACGGCATCCAGTGAAGTATTCTGATCCTTATAAGAATTAGTCGGTCGAGGGTTGACAATCGGGCCAGGATACGGTAATTTCTGATAACTTATTTATCCTTGTTTGATTTTGATTTTTACTATCGGAGAGGTTTTTAATGGCAGTCCCAAAATATAAACATTCCAAAGCCAGGACAAGAAGAAGAAAGGCTATCAATATGAAGCTTCATGTTCCCAACCTGGTGGAATGCAGTACATGCGGCAATAAAGTACTACCGCACAGGGTATGTCCCAAATGCGGGTACTACAAAGATATGCAGGTATTTGCGCCAGAAGATATGGCATAAATCATTAAGAAGGAGATTTTAATGGACGATCTCGTAGCAAAAATAAAAAAACTCATTGCTGAGAAACTTGAAGTTGAAGAAGATAAAATTAAAATGGAGTCTTCTTTCAGACAGGACCTTGGTGCAGACAGTCTCGATACATACGAACTTGTTTATGCTATTGA
Organism: uncultured Spirochaetia bacterium; assembly: GCA_964554355.1. Lineage (GTDB taxonomy): Bacteria > Spirochaetota > Spirochaetia > CAZKOK01 > CAZKOK01 > CAZKOK01. Next base: position 5,346 of record CAZKOK010000153.1, read on the forward strand.
AGAAGAAATGGGCATTTCCATTCCTGATGAAAAAGCAAACGAATTCGAAACTGTACAGGACGCTGTCAATTACATCCAGTCACAGATCGATAAATAAATAAAGGTGAGTTTGCTTCCTAAGCTGCCACAGCTAAAGACACCTGCTGTGTCAAATGAGCGCCGGAAGGAACTGCAATTATTTGAAAAAACAGCAGGCATAAGATTCAGGAAAATTGATTTCCTGAATCTTGCTTTTTGTCACCGCTCATTTGCCAATGAGACTTCTCAGGAAACGGACAATAACGAAAAACTTGAATTCTTGGGCGACAGTGTTCTCGGAGTTATTGTCAGCGAGTATCTGTTTAAAAATTTTCCTGATAAAAGCGAGGGCCATCTTGCCCGGATTAAATCTTTTGTAGTAAGTGAAAACAGCCTCGACCAGATAGCAAGAAATCTTAAGGTAGACAATTTCATCCTTATAGGAAAAGGTGAGGAATATTCCGGCGGAAGGTCCAAAAAAGCCATTCTTGCTGACTGCATGGAAGCCATAATCGGGGCTTACTATCTTGATTCCGGTTTCAAGGCTGTCCGTCAGTTTATTCTTAATAATATTATACCTGAAATCAACAAGGTTCTTGAAGACAGGCACAAAAAAGACTATAAAACTCTTCTTCAGGAATATGTTCAGAAACGTTTTAAATGCTATCCAAAATATGTAATGGTAAAGAAAACCGGTCCGGACCACGATAAAACCTTCTGGATAGAGGTAAAAATCAACGACAAAACATATGGTCCCGGAAAAGGCAAAAACAAAAAAGAAGCTGAACAGAAAGCCGCAGGCCTTGCCTACAACAGCTTCATGGAAAAACCTTAATGTTTTTGCGTCAGTGATCGCTGACGCCTGCAGGTTTCCTTATCAATGCAAAAATGCAGGTGCCGGCGATCGCTGGCACATCCGTAATTTAGTGTGGTTTATTTTATACCTTCAGGATATGGTTTTATAAAAGTTTGCAGCAATATTCAGGAGTTTTTCCTTTTCATTCTGTAAAGGGTCGTCGAGGACCGTTTCCAGGAGGTGTTCGAGGATTGCTCCCACCACAGGTCCCGCCTTTATATTGAGGTTTTTCATCAGATCTTTGCCGTCAACTGCAAGGTCCCTGACGGATAATGCCGAATCCTCCTCCAGTACCTTGTCTATTCGTTTTTTAAGTTCATCCAGAGAATCATACATGTAAATTTTTTTTGAGAATCCATACTTATCAGCCTGTCGCAGGAAAAAAAGGTCCCGGATATACTCAACCCCGGTTTTTGAAATAAAACGCCTTACAGTGCTGTCAGTCCACGACTGAGAGTAATTAAACATATGTTTTCGGATCAGATGACACACATCTTCTTCGGTTTTCCTGGGAAATTTCAGCCTTTTCAGTATCTCTTCCGCCATATCTGCAGAAACATGCTCATGCTTGTGGAATGTAGGGAAGCCTTCCGAATCATCCGCCTTTGTGACAGGTTTACCGATATCGTGGAAAAGCGCAGCCAGACGTACATTCAGACTATCCGCAGGAGCTGCATCGCAGGCATAAATGCTGTGTCTGTATACATCAAATTCATGAAAGCCCTTCTGTTCCACGCCAATGCATGAAGCAAGTTCCGGAAGTATTATCCCTAAAATTCCGGATTCACGCATTATTTCAAAACTGACTGACGGCCGGACTGTTCCCAGTATTTTAACAATCTCTTCCATTATGCGCTCTGCAGAAACGTTTCTGATGTTTTCCGCTGTCTTTTTCATGCCGTCAAGAGTAAGCGGATCAATACGGAAACAAAGCTGTGCAGCAAAACGGCATGCCCTTAAAAGCCTCAGTCCATCCTCGTTAAATCGTTCCTGCGGAATTCCTATTGCCCTTATAATACCATCCTGAATGTCCTCCCTGCCGTTATGCGGATCAATCAGTTTCCTGTTCCCAATATCATAAGCCATTGCATTTATAGTGAAATCGCGTCTTTTGAGGTCTTCATCGAGGTTTTTTGTATATTCAATACTGTCCGGATGTCTGGCATCAGAATATTTTCCATCCACCCGGAAAGTAGTCACTTCATAGCTGTTTCCCCTAAAAAGGACTGTAACCGTTCCGTGCTTTATCCCTGTCGGAATAACTTTCCTGAAAAGGCTTACAACATTTTCCGGCTCTGCATCGGTAGCAAAGTCATAATCCTTTGGCTTAATCCCTGCAACCATATTTCTGACTGCACCTCCCACAAGATAAAGCTGATACCCGGCATCACTGAAAATTTCCGAGAACTGGATAATTTCTTCAGGCAGACTCTTTTTCACAAATTAAAGTAAATAGCGGGTGAAGGCTTAATGTCAAGTGCAGAATTAATAAACCACAAAGAGGGCACGAAGAACACGAAGGGGCCTGTGCCTATTGTTTATTCATAATCATCCCGGATTTACATGTTTTGATTTTTATTTTTATTATTTTGCCAAAAAATATCATAAGAGATTATCATGCATGGACAAAAGGTCAACATAGCTTGAAACTTTGTGTTCTGCGTGGTTAAATCAAGAATAAAAAAAAGGATGCCTTGCAGGCATCCCTCCGACCAAATCTTTCAGACTATTACTGGAAAAGCTGCATTACTGCCTGGCTTTTGTTGTTAGCCTGAGCAAGCATGGCATTTGAAGACTGAACAAGAATCTGGTCTCTGACAAAGTCAACCATTGCGCCCGCCATGTCAGTGTCACGTATGCGTGACTCAGCGGCCTGGAGGTTTTCTGCTCCTGTATTAAGTCCGGCCATTGAGTAATCAAGCCTGTTCTGGTAAGCACCCATGTCGGCACGCTGCTTGTTTACTTTCTTTAGTGCAGCATCAATAACGCCAATTGAAATATTGGCATTATCCGGTGTTTCAATGGAAATGAATGTTGCGGCATAAGCCATACCGCTGGTTCCCTGGATACCAAGGCCCTGCGCTGTCATTGT
>CAZKOK010000154.1:0-8248 GCA_964554355.1 uncultured Spirochaetia bacterium
GGTCAGGACGCATGGTTCTCATCCATGTAACCGGGGTTCGATTCCCCGTAGCGCTAAAAACAACAATTGAATGGCCTGGGAGGGATAAGGAAATTACAGTAAATCAAGAGGATATGAAGAACCTCTTGAGAAATATGTAACTGCTTTTCTGAACAGTAAAAATGTCTCCTTTTCGGATTCTGAGATAATAGAAACAATTATGAGGTATGGTGAAAACTACATAACATGGGATATCCCGGATAACGGCGAAAAAGAAATTCTGAAGTATCTTAAAAAGAAAAATCTGTTTGTAGGAATCCTGATCAATGCATAATGGTCGGAGATAAGGAAACAGCCGATATTACCGGTGCTCATGAAACCGGAATGACAACTGTTTTGTATAATCCTGAAGGAAAAAAGGCTTCTGATCTTGCAGATTTTGTTATCAGTCACTTTAGCAAACCAACAGAAATAATTCCATAAATAGTTATTCACAGTTTTATAAAAGATTAATATAATTATCCAAATGAAAAAATACCAGATAACCGACAGCTTAAACGAATACTCCCACCGCCTGCTCGATTCGCTGTCAAAAGGAATAATCAGCGAAGACGAGTATTTCACCCTCACATCCGAATCAAGCGCAATTGCCTATACCAGCAGAAAAGAACCCTGGGCGCAGTCGGGCCATGGAGGAGACGCATTAAGTTACCGCTTTAAAAAGATGATGATCCTTGAAGCTATACACAAACCGGGGACCTTTCTTGATATCGGCAGTGCCAATGGATATCTGGTTTCATGCCTCCGCAGCTGGGTCGGGAACACCTTTCCGCAAATGGAATTTTATGGACTGGAAATATCCGGGGAATTAACAAACTTAAGCAAAGAACTGTGGCCGGACCTGAAAAACAATTTTTTCAATGGAAATGTATTCAAATGAAAACCTGACCAGAAATTCGACTACGTTTACACCATGATTATCTCCGATGTCCCTGAATATTTAAGAAAGGATCTGCTGTCATTGATATTTTCAGAATATCTCAGAAAAAACGGCCGCCTGATCCTCGGAGAAACCGGAATAGAAGAATATGAAGACGATATTGTAGAAATGGGTTATAAAATTTCCGGATACTGCGAAAAAATCATCAACGACGGCAGAAAAAAAAGAATCGTCTGGATTGATAATGTATACGGATGATGATTTCCATCAGCCTGCATTTACTCAGCCACTAAACCAAAACCTAAAAAACCGTCGCATCGTCTTATCGTAGCGTCGTCGCGTGATGTATTAAAGCCTTGTGACATACCGAAAATCAGTATTCATCCAGGAAACTCTTCCTCTCCTCCCCTTTCACCCATTCAATTATAGCATCCTGAAAAACGTTCTTCGAAGACTGGAAGATGGATTTATCGACATCCCTGAAAGTTTTGCCCAGGGTTTTAATCAGCTCTTTTATTTCACGGCGTTTGCTGGATGTTTTTTCCGCGGCTACAATACAGCCGCAGTTCATCGCCCGTATTCCGCACCAGGAGGCTATCTGCTTTATGTCGTCCTCGCGGATGTAATACATCGGCCTGATAAGTTCCATGTTTTCGAAGTTGGTGGATTTGAGTTCGGGCATCATGGTCTGGTATTTCCCTGAGCAGAGAACATTAAGAAGAATGGTTTCGATAACATCGTCGAAGTGGTGTCCGAGGGCAACCTTGTTGCATTCCAGTTCCTGTGCGGCGGCATAGAGCGCCCCGCGCCTCATCCGCGCGCAGAGATAACAAGGATATTCGCGTGCAAGATCATCCACTACACTGAATAATTTACGGCTGAAAATGTGAGTATCAATTCCGAGATGACTGCAGTTTTCCTTAAGCAGGTCAAGATTCGCTTTATTGAAACCGGGATCAAGAGAAATAAAATGAAGATCAAATTTCACCCTGCTGTGCCTGTGGAGTTCCTGCATCAGTTTGGCCATCAGTATGCTGTCTTTTCCGCCGGACACGGCAACAGCAACAGAGTCACCTTCGTTAATGAGTCTGTATTCCCTGACTGCCTTGGTAAAAGGGGTCCAGGCGGTTTTACGGAAATCGCAGATAAGCGCTCTTTCAATCTCCGCGTTACTTTTCAATTCATTTTCCGGCTGAACAAATTCACAGCCGCTTCCTTCAGGGGATTTCATATTTCATCCTTCAAAGCCTGATATTAACATCAGAGCTGAAAGTGGACAAGATAGTTGCAGGGGTTTGAACCACAGAGTACACAGAGTTTTTAGTGAAAGTCCGGCTGTCTCCCGTGTATTATACATTTTTTATTCTGTTATTTTTTTGGTTTTAAAGATTTAAAGAATAAAAGAAATATAAATTTATTTTAATAATAGTATCTGATGGAAAACCTTTTATCCTGAATAATCAAAGACCCTTTGTGCACTCTGTGGTTTAAAAAATCCGGGTAATTTTAAATATCAATCAAAAAGAATATTCCCGGTAATCACATCCCGGTAGTAATAATAACTGGCCTTGGGTGTCCGCTTCAGTGTTTTGTAATCGACTCGGATAATGCCGAACCTTTTGCTGAATCCGTGCGCCCATTCAAAATTATCCAGAAGCGACCAGAGAAAGTATCCCTTAAGCAGGACTCCTTCAGTAAGCGCCTTTTCGCAGACTGCAAAATGTTTTTTCAGGTAGGCTATTCTGTCATAATCATTTACATAGCCGTTCTCATCGCATTTATCAGGACATGCAGCACCGTTTTCAGTGATATACAGTTCCTTTACTTCCGGATAATTCTTTTGGATCCAGCGGAATGTGTAAAGCAGGCCTGACGGATAAATGTCCCAGTTCATATCGGTTTTGGGATAAGGCGTATGTTTATACCTGATTCTTTCGGGAGAAGAGGGATCAAAGCTTACGGGTTTCTGGTAATAGTAATTGATTCCGAGAAAATCCGTTTCGGCTGAAATATTTTCCAGATCTCCTTCCTGAACAGTCAGTTTATAATCAGGATAATTCCGTGTAAGATTTTCGGGATATCTGCCTTTGAATATCGGCCCCATGAAAACTCCTGTTGTCAGATCAATCCTGCCTTCATTGGCGTCGATATTTTCCCTGGTGAGGGTGGCCGGCCTGTTTATTTCGGCATTAAGCGTTATTCCGATTTTCCCATTTGTTTCCGATTTTCTGAATTCATTTACAGCATAGCCGTGGGCAAGATTCAGATGGTGGATTACTTTCGGCAGCGCTCCGGAATCCTTCACTCCCGGAGCATGAGCCCCCCACCAGTAGCCTACAAAGCTGACAACCATCGGTTCATTCAGGGTAATCCAGTTTTTTACCCTGTCCCCGAAATGATCATAGCAGATTTTTGCATATTCCCTGAATGCTTCCGAAGTCACCCGGTTTTCCCATCCGCCTTCGTCCTGCAGCTTCTGGGGAAGGTCCCAGTGATAAAGCGTTATCCATGGATCAATATTATTTTCAAGCAGTTTGTCGATGAGTTTATTATAGAATTTTATTCCTTCAGGATTGATTTTTCCCTTTCCCTCCGGAATTATCCTCGGCCAGGATACCGAAAATCTGTATGCTTTCAGACCGATGTCAGCCATCAGTTTCACATCTTCTTCATATCTGCTGTAATGATCGCAGGCAATTCTGCCGTTGTCGCCGTTATTGATATTTTCGGGGACAGATGTGAATGTATCCCAGATACTCGGACCCTTGCCGTCAGCATTCCATGCTCCTTCAATCTGATATGCCGCGGTTGCGGCTCCCCATATGAAATCATCAGGTATTTTGTTTAATGCCATTATTTATCCTTTTTGCCCATCGTTACGGAAATATTGTTTACCGACCCTTTCGGAAAAACGGGGAGAACAATCCCCCTGAAATCCTTTCCGTCAATGCTTACGGATTTTACTCTCTTGCTTACACCATCGGGATTTGAAACTGAAATATTGTAGACAGCCCCTCTGAATACCCGTTTTACAGAGAAGCCCTTCCATGCGCAAGGAATACAGGGATCTATCTCAAGACCACCGCAAACCGGTCTGATTCCAAGTATGAACCTGACTGCTGCCTGATACATCCATGAGGCAGTGCCCGAAAGCCAGCTGTTTCTTCCAAGACCGAACTGCGGATGTTCATCACCGAGAATGTTCTGGGCATAACAGTAAGGCTCGGATTCGTAGATACCGATTTTATCATTTTTTGATGCAGGATTGATCTGGTTGTAATACTCAAATGCGTAATCGCCGCGTCCCGCGATTGTTTCGGCAATAATCATCCAGGGATTCGAATGGAGGAATATCCCGCCGTTCTCCTTTGCGCCCGGGGGATAGGTCGTTACGCCTCCCTTCCCCTTGTCGTAGCCGTTGTAGCCGGGCCATGAAAGTTTTATACCATATTCTGTATTCAGTTTTTCCCTTACGCTGTCCAGAGCCGAAATCATTCTATCGCGGTCTGCTGCACCGGACATTACAGTCCAGCTCTGGGCATTGGTGAAGATTTTTCCATACTGACATGCATGCGAACCGATGGCCCTGCCCCTGTCATCAAAATAACGCATATACCATCTGCCGTCCCAGGCTTTTTTATTTATCACTTCGGACATTTTTGCATAATAATTTTTAAGCTTATCTGTGAGTTTTGATCGTCCCAGCCAGGTGAAGATATCGATCATTTCCCTAAGCGCGAGACAGTACTGGCTGGCAACAAAAACCGATTCGGCACCCCGGGGCAGATTCACTGTATCATTCCAGTCCGCAAAACCCAAAAGCGGCAGACCGTGCTTTCCGGTATTGGCGGCTGTAAATTCAATGCCCCTGAGCATATGCTCCTGAACAGTGCCTGTTTCAACAGGTTTTCCTTTTTTGTCTTTATCATAGAAGGGAATGTTCTTCTGAAGGAATTTGATATTTCCGGTTTCTTTAATGTAAGCGCAGACAGCAGGAATTATCCAGAGGTGATCATCGCCATAATAGTGCGGCCCGTCTTCTTCCCTGGAATCGCCTTCATTGGCAATCATTGTAAGCGGATTAAACTGGTGATAGGCCGAACCGTCGCACTTCTGGACCTGCAGAAGCTTTTCAATCAGTTCACGGCCTTCTTCCGCTGCATTTGGAAGAATACCCATGACATCCTGCGATGAATCCCTGAACCCCATTCCCCTGGCTCCCAGACCCAGCTGATAAAGCGAAAGATAGCGGGACCAGTTTTTCGTGATATAGCACTGACGCGGATTATGCACATTAAGCATGGCATTCATCGCATCATCCGGAGTATCAACCTGCAGGGCCGACAGATAATTTTCCCAGAAATTTTTCAGTCCAGCCAGGGCCTTTTCCGCTTCTATCCTGCTGTAGTATTTTTCGATTTCGGGAGAACCGGGAAGTACCTTATCAAGCTGGCCGAGTTGCACAACCGTGCCTTTCAGAGCCTCCGCCTTGATTTTTCCCAAATGGATCATCAAGGCACCGATATTGTCGCCGCAGTTGACTTCGGTATTTGAAAGCTCTTCCTCTCTTAACACTGCCGGAGAAGCCCAGCTGCCGTATCCGCCGTCACCGAGGAATCTGAATCTGTCCGTTTCAAATGATTTTACAGGCAGATCTGCCGTCAGGAAATTTTCATGCCGGCCGATCCGCATGAATGCACACTGCCTGAGAATTACCTTCCCGTCTTTGCGTCTGACAGCCCGGCTCTGCATCGTCTGGGGAACCCAGTCGGCGTTATTGAACTGCTTGATTGCATCATAATGCGTATATTCCACAACAGGAATCAGATCTATATCAATATCTTCTTTCCCTGTGTTGCGGACATCAATAATTCTTAAAACCTGAGTACCTCCAGCCGGAACAAAAACCGTAACTGTAATTTCAATATTCCTGTACCTGCTGACATATCTGTTATACCCGAGACCGACATGGCATTCATATTTTTCAAGTTTTTTGCAGACAGGCGTATAAAAAGGAGAAAACAGCTCATATTTTCCGCTGCCGTTTCTGATCCTGACATATAGCGTCTCGCCGTTCATTTCTGAAAGCGGCAGCTGCGGGATATATTTTACGATCCTGTTAAGTGCCGGATCGCCCTTGCAGATTACACCTCCCCCCGAGTGATCAACAAAGCCGCCGAACGAAAGCGTTCCGAGATAGTTTATCCATTTTACCGGGGGTTTGGGATTGGTAATTACATATTCCTTATTTTCATGGTCAAAATGTCCGTACATTTATGTTCCTCTGACTCTTTTTACACTGCGGATACTCTTCTTATTTTACGCCGTTCAGCCTGTTCAGTATATATTATGCAACCGATTGCATCAAGATAAATATTTGCCAGACAGCGGTGGTGCTGTCATTCCCGCGAAGGCAATACGACATTCCGAAGGAATGTTCGTACAATAGCGTAATACCGAAGGCATTATCGCGTTAACAGGAATCTAATTTCCGGATGAATTATTTGAATTCATTTCTCGCAGAGCTCACAAAGTCACAGAGAGGTTTTTGTGGTTTTTTATTTTTTGGCAACGTATTAAGTCAACAGGAAGCAGGCTTGCGCGGCAAAACATTTTGGACATACGCCCAAAGCGGTGATGGCTACGCAGCGGAGTCGGCTAAACTCTAATGAAGTATACATTTTATTGAGGGTTGTAAGTAATTCTTTATAATTTGAAAAAACATTTTTATACTCATTTTTTTGTCAGGATCATAGAGAAGAGAATACATTTTCGCATTTTCTGCACCAATCATCTCTGTTGCAATCTTGTTTCCTGTAAAAAGTGAATCTTCTGGGTTAGAACCAAGATATTTCAATGCTGATTTTAAAAGAATATCTGCTGGGTTCCATAATCACAACTGGAAATAATGATTTCAAAATATTCTGCTATACCGAAATTCTCTAAATCTTGTTTTATCAGTCTTGATGAAAAACCAGAATTACTGACAATACCTAATCTCATCCGTTTTACATTCTTCAGCCAATCAAGAAATTTCTCAACGCTATCAATCAAAGAGTAAGAAGCAGAGTTTATGTAAAAGACTTCTTCTATAATCCTGAAATCTTCCTCTGGATAAAGATTCAACAGATTAAGTGAAAGCTAATAGTTTTGAGAAGAGTATCTCCAAAATCGAATAAACCTGTTGAAATATTGTTAAAAATTTTTTCCATAAATAATGTTCAATAAAATGTAAATTTCATCTAGCGTTTTGGATTTATATGACGTTCTGTACCAAATTGTATACCCAAATTTTTTACCCGTCAATTTGGTACAGAATGTGGCGAAGCCCAAGCCGAAGGCGCAGTATTTAAATCCTGTTGACGTACTTAAATCAAACGGTGCCGGAGCATTCTTCTTCTATGCCGGAAAAATCAATTTCATAGCCCATGTTTTTAATTCTATTAATTTCATTTTGAATTTGCACTGCTGAAACTGAAATATTCCACAATTCTATCTTTATTGATTCTGGGATTATTTTCCTAGAGCAGAACCCACATAAATTCCCTCGTCCATTTTTATCTGAATATTTCAGTTTTATATAAGGGCGATCTCCATCTGCTCCGTGATATTTGGTTCGTAAGTATAATTTTTCAAGAATAGTTAATTCTCTTGCAGAGCCATCATTATTAATATAAATAAATTCAAATCTTTTCATGTTGTTTCCAGTTTTTGATTTAAGCATGTCACCTACTTTTATACGAATTTCATATTTTACAATTATATATTCAAAATTTTCCCGTGAACATTTAAAACCAGCATAAAAAACGAAATTACTCCACTAAAAAACCTTTGTGAACTTTGCGGGAACCCTCTGATAAAGATATCACTAACGACTTGACTGCCCGGCAGTCCCATTAGCTTTCACTAAAATCCTCAGTGTCTCCGCAAGCTCTGTGAGAAACCCTGATACAGCTTTCACTCAGTATCTGATCGCCCGGAAGTCCGTCCATACCCCAAATACCCAAGCCCCCGTTGCATCTTCTTTCCGTCGCGTCGTAGCGTTAGGCATAAAAAAAGGGAAGGCTTAACGCCTTCCCATAATTTGCTGCAGCCTTGAAAAGGCTGCAAAGGAAGATGTATTATCATCTCCCGCTGCATATAAATGGACTGCTTTAATTGGGAATTCAGAAAACAGCCATCTGTCAAATGACGCATATGCAGCAAACCGAAAATTGGGGTAAAAAATCTATTAATATAATGCCCCAGTTTGTTTATCTTGTCAACCAGCAAATTAGAATGATTTTCAATTCTGAAAATCATTCTAATTTGTTTCATGACTTACCCAAA
>CAZKOK010000155.1:0-8246 GCA_964554355.1 uncultured Spirochaetia bacterium
GGCTGGACAGAGGCCTGTATCCTTCTTTTATGATAAAATCAATACCTGCCGGAAGCTGCTGCTGTGCCCTGCAAAGCATTTCCGCAACTGTTTTCCTGACTTTAGTGAAATGTCCGCTCCTGTTCGCAATCTGTTTTCTGGTTTCGTCTATGATGAAACCGTAATCACGTAAATCAACAGGCTTCCCGTTTGAATCCGTTACCGGAATTGATCGAACCCTCCGGTCCCCGATGCTGATAAAATCCTTCACTGCTTTTTTCTGGCTCCTTCAGGGTACCGGATTATGCCCGTTCAGCCTTCATCCTGTTTAATAAAACCGGAAATACTGACATACGGATTAAGATAATGATACCTGCCGGGAATGCCGCCTGTTACTGCATGCTGCGGACACCAGTTAAAGCAGGCAAGGCAGTTTTCGCAATGGTTCTGCCAGGCCGGTTTATTATCAGTCATCTTTATATTATCAACGGGGCATACTTTTTCACAGATACCGCAGCCGCTGCATTTTTCATCAGCGCTGTAGCTGTTGTCAGTGGAAAGTATAAGCTTATCAAAAGGCAGATCTTCACTCAGCCCGGCGCATTTCGCAACACCGCGTTTTTCCGCACGCGGCAAATTGACGAACAGTTCAAAAAAACGTTTTATCAGATTAAAGCAAAGGCTGTTTTTTTCAAATGCACTGCATTTTTTATTTTTTATTATTTCCGAGATCCGGTCCCTTTTTTTCTCCCATTTTCTGAATTTAATCATTCTGAAATCAAAAGGTTTTTTAAAAGCATTCTGCGGCATGTGGACACCGAAACCGGCCGATAATTTTCCGCCTTTTGCTTTCAGAAGGCTGTTAACCTTTTCCAGTGCGGTGTCTATTCCGCCGCCGAATGTGCAGACTGAAAAAATATACCTTGATTCAACGTTTTCAAGTTTTGATATAAACCTGTTTACAATCAGAGGTATGTGGATATCATTGCTGCCGAAATAAACGGGAAAAACAATCCCGGTGATATCCGAACCGATCCTGATCGTTTCTTTTCCGGATACGGAAGCAATTGAAATGAGTTTTCCGTTGATCCTTTCTGCAATATCCCCGGCAACAGCATAAGAATTGCCCGTCCCCGAAAAATAATAGACTTCGGCATTCCCCATTGGGACCTCCTGAATCAGGCTTATTATACCGGGATAATCTTTTTCTGTATCGTCCGGGAGACAATATATTTTTATGGATGATGTGATTTGCTCAATAACCTCACGCGACAACGCAATGGAGGGGGCGGCGCTACGGGTGCTTCGGGTTTGGTAAGCGGGACGGGCTTCCGGGAGGGCTTAAAAGAATTTTGAACCACAGAGAGATCACAGAGGGCCACAGAGATTTTTAATTTTTAATTGGAGTTTTCAGTTCAGCCGAAGTGAACAAATGATGTAAATTAATTGAGACATACGCCCGAACCGGCGAGGGCTGCACAGCGAAGTCGGCCAAACTCTGTGCAGTATGTGGCTATTCCGGTAGATGTCTGTCCCGTTCATGGATGGTCGGGACTCTGGTTACTGCTTCAAAACTGTATTGATTAAGAATTGATCCAGTAATTCTTCAGAAAAATGCCCTCCGCTATTTCTTTTTATAAATTTGCAATTATCAAATAGCTCTGCGGTGCTTTCTGCAGTTGCAAAAGGAACATTCTCATCGTCAACACTGTGCTCTATAAAAACATTTGCACTTATTTGAGACAACTCAAATCCCCAATTCATGCATCGTATTTTCAAATCAAGTGCAATACCAAAGCAATCGTTCATAAAGGAATCTTCTGACGCATTTTCACCTTGATTAACTCCATTCGGAAAAAATAATTCCTTCGCAAGTTTTTGAAGTTCTGGTATTTCAGCTTCAGGATTTAATGGGTAAGGCCATTTAGCTACGACATCTTTATGAAATAACGCAGGTGTCCCACTAAAAATAAATACATTTTTAGCTTTATCACTTAATTCATAAGCAATCCCATAACTATACGGTGCACCGGAAGATAAACCCAATACATCAAATTCATCGAGACCTAATTTCAATACGACTTCATTTACAATTGATCCCCACATTCGAACATTATCAAGCAAAAATGGAGGTGTTTTCCCATATCCAGGTCGAGCTATACAGATTATTCTACGCCCAGCTTCAACAAGTTTAGTGAAAAAAAACTCATCTTTAATACTTGCAATCAGACCATGGTTTACAATAACAGGATAACCATCAGGATTCCCAAAATCATTAACTGAAACTGTTAAACCATTTTGAAGTTTTAATTGTAATAAACTCATTTTACCTCCTCTGATACGTTTTTACCGGGCAGGGATGCCCGGTTCAATTTATTCAAAAATACTCAGCCACATATTGTACATAACGTTAAGGTTTCTATCTGAAATCATGCAAAATATTAACCTGCATTATAATTATCTGATTTCAGATAGAAACTGTTGAACGAACGCGTGAAAACAAACAGCTTTCCTTATGGGAGTTGTATCCAGGCTTTCGCTCATTTATCAAACTTGCTGACAAGTATTTTACTATCCCGATCAGACAAATGGAAGTATTTCTTTTACATTTCAGGGTATTAAGTCTTATCATTGTTTCCGATTTTATGATTTCCACTGGGTTCATCCGGGAATACAGCCATGTATAGATTTTTCCGGACATAGCTATACCATCTGCACTCGGAGATTGGGAATAATTAAATAAAATATTCTTTGCAATATTATTTCTCAAGGTGATCTGCATCTCCTTTTCGTACTAAGTACTCTGAACAGAATTAGCTTTCCGGTATTACATGAAGGACAAGAGAAATCATTTTTCTGAAAAAGCAATTCTTCATTATTCTCTGAATTATCATCTTTTGGTTTTAGTAATTTCCTGCATGTAGATATATTATTTTTCCGACATACATTTGCCAGCAGACCATAGTAGCGGATTTTCATAAATCTTTCAGGAAGGACATGAAGCAAAAACCTCCTGATAAATTCAAATACATCCAGCTTCATGATTTTTTTCTTTTGATTGTCACTGTAATCCTTGTATTTGAAGTATACATACCCATTTTCTACCTTCAGTATTCTGCTGTTGGAGATAGCCACCTTGTAAGTATATCTGCTTAAATATTCAAGAACCGTCTCAGGTCTTCTGAATGGGCGCTTGCTGAATACCACCCATTCACGTTCAAACAGATCATCTACCAGTTTCTGAAAACATATCCTGTTAGACAAATAATTGATTTTTCCAGGGTACTTTAATTCATCAGACCTTTGTGCATCTTTCAGCTTCTGCAGAAAAATACTCCTGAATCTTTTTGAAATAATTCGAACCGGAATGAAGAAGTTCTTGCGGGTCGATATCCATTCGCTTTTATCAGAATTAAGTCCCCCTCCTGTTGCAACGCAATGGATATGCGGATGATCCATAAGATTCTGCCCCCATGTATGCAGAATACTGAAAAATCCGATGTCAGCCCCGATATGCTTTTTGTCCTTGCTTAACTCCTGCAATGTCTGACTGACAGAATCAAAAAGAATTGTGTAAACTGTTTTCTGGTTTCTGATTGCAATCGGATTAAGCTGAGCCGGTATTGTGAATACCAGATGAAAATACTGGACAGGTAAAAGATCTTTCTTTTTTTCGGATATCCAGCGTATTGCTTTCAGTGACTGACAGCGCGGACAATGTCGGTTGCCGCATGATTCGTAAACAAAATGCAATTCATCACAATGTTCGCATTTATAGACATTGCAGCCCAGATCAGGTGTTCTGCATAATTCTATGGCATTCATTACTTTCAGATGCTGTAATGGGATATGTCCTCTGTTTTTAGTTCTGTATAGCGGTCCATAGTCCCGGAATATTTGACCGATTTCCGTTCTGTTATGCTGAAACATTAAACACTATTCAGCTGAATAATCCAAAGGACTTTTGATTCTTGCTGTCTCTCCTCTGGCCAGATGTATATAGATCGTTGTTGTTTTTATTGATGTGTGTCCCAACAGCTTCTGTATCTGCATAAGATTGGCTCCTTGTTCATACAGATGAGTTGCGAACGAATGCCTTAATGTATGAAAAGATGCATCTTTAAGAATACCAGCCCGCTGCTTTGCTTTCATAAAAATGTTTTGCAGAGTTCTGACGCTGACAGGCAATCCTTCTTTTTTGCCATATCCGTAAAACAGCCAGTTTTCCGGATTATATTGTGTATAGTATATTCTTAGGTATTTAAGTGCCTTTTGTGAGAGAAGTGTGTAACGGTCTTTATTCCCTTTTCCTTGATCAATCCTGATCAGCATCCGCTTGCTGTCAATATCCGGAATTTTCAGATTAGCTGTTTCGCTTACTCTTAATCCTCCTGAATATGTGATGGAAATAATTGCCTTCTGTTTTGTGGTGCTGCATGATTTAAGGATTTTGTTGATTTCATGCAATGATAAAACAACCGGAAGCCGTTTGGATTTTCTGACTCCAGGACAAAAAGATAAAGGGAAATCCTTGCCATATGTTGATTCAAATAAAAACTTTAATGCATAGTAATTCTGTTTTATTGTTGATTCTGATTTACCGGATTTTACCAGATCGACAAAATAATCCTGCAGCTCATGCTTTTCCAGTAAAATCAATGATTTCCTGAAATACTTCTTGCAGCTGCAAATGGATTTGTAATAGGCCTCCTTCGTTTTATCACTATAGCCTGCAAGAATAAATGCTCTTTCAATCCTGTCTGTCAATTTCATCATAGAATCCCTCCTTGAATAAGTTTGCTATTCAAATCGACTAGGAGATTCTTTTTTCTGGAACATTATTTTTCTGATTTAAATCTGAGACTTGTGCTAAAAAATTATTTACAGGGAGTCCGCGCGTAGCGCGTTAGTTCAACTGCATTTATACGAATTTCACATTTGTCACTATTTTAAAACTTTTATACTGTTTTTCAACAATAAAAGCGGAAAAAGCGAAATATAAAACCTCTCCCCTTTGCGCTCTTCGTGAACTTCGTGATAAACCAGGGATAAAATTATCACCAACAACCCGCCCGGAAGCCCGAACCGCTCCCCATTCCCCAGTAGCGTCGCCTTTATCGTCGCGCCCATCGCGTGAGGTATTATTCCGTAAAGTCTTTTACGAATGGATTCCCGCCTCCGCGGGAATGACAGATGGTCCGTGGAAATGGAAACAGATTCCCCGGTTACAGATCCTTTTTCATCAATGTCATAAAATCCAGATTAATAAAATTGTTCTTTTTATAGAACTTTTCTGCAGGTGTGTTTCTTGCGGTAAGCAGAGTTATTTTTCTTATGGCTCCCAGAACAAGCTGTTCTTCTATTTTTTTAAGAAAGTCCGTTCCAAATCCTTTGTGCTGCAATTCCGGAGAGATAAAATATTCTTCAATATAATATTCTGATGATTTCCGCCATTTTTTTACATGTCCGATACACACCGCAATAGTTTTATTGTTTTGAATCCCCTTAAAACCGATAAATCCGGGAGTATTAAAAAAATCCTTAAACAAGTCTATCGCCTTTGCCAAAGTCCATTCATCATTCCAGGGTTCTGAATTAAAAACATTTATGAATAATTCAGTACAGTCATCGATGTCATCAAACGTAATTTCTCTGATCATTATTTCCATTAAAATTATCTCTATAATCCAAAAGATTTCCGAATACAGCACGCAGTAAAGCCTGATCGAACGTAATTACTTTTACGCAAAGCTGCAAATCAATTATAAAATCAAAAATCCCCCGTGTACACAATAAATCTCCAATCAGAAATCCGCTCGATATCAGCCTCTGTGGTTCAAAATTCTTTCAAGCCCTCCCGGCAGCCCCTCCATCCATCACTCCCCATGGCCCCCCCGCAGCATCGCCGCATGAGTAAATTGACAACAATCCACAAATATGTTATATTATCTGTGAATTATTTCACAGATAAGGAACAGAATGATGATTCCGCAGCCTGTACTGGAAAGACTCTGCCGGATCCGGATACTGCTTCAGGAGATGGCGGAAAAAAGAGAGACCATCGATTCTTCGGAGCTTGCAGAAATTACGGGCATTTCGGCAAATACGATCCGCAAGGACCTGTGCCATCTGGAAGGCTTTTCTGGCGGTAAACTCGGATACAGCATCAGGGACCTCTGTAACTGTCTGGAAAAAAACCTTGGTCTGGGGACCGGAAAAAGAGTCTGCGTTGTGGGGCTGGGGAGGCTCGGGTCTGCAATACTTTCATATCCGGGGTTTCTGCCTGCAGGTTATCTGCTTAAGGCCGGATTCGATGCAGATATAAATCTGATTGAAATAATCAGGACCGGTGTTCCGCTGTTCCCTGCCTATGAAATAAACGAACAGACAAGACGCCTGGAAATAGATTTCGGGATTCTTGCTGTTCCTGCCGAGGCCGCACAGAAAAGTGCGGACAGGCTCGCAGAAGGCGGCGTAAAGGGGATTATCAATTTTACATCAAGTGTGATCCGGGTGCCTGAAAATATCGCTGTCAGAAATGTTTCGTTTTTACATGAATTCGATATTCTTTCGGCAATAATAAGCCGGATGTAAAAGGAGTGTGTTATGTTCAGAATCAGTACATTAAACAAGATTGACTCAAACGGTCTGGAGAAATTCGACCGAAACAGCTATGAAGTGGCTTCAGAGCTTCCCAATCCGGATGCCATTCTGCTGCGCAGCTTTAAAATCAATGACATGGAATACCCTTCCAGCCTCAAGGCAATTGCCAGGGCAGGCGCGGGTGTAAACAATATTGACATCGAGCGGGCGAGCGGCAAAGGGATTGTCGTATTCAATACCCCGGGGGCAAACGCAAACAGCGTCAAGGAGCTTGTTATTGCCGGTCTGCTGCTCTGCGCAAGAAAAATTTCCGACAGTATTGAATGGGCAAAAACCATTAAGGGCAAGGGCGATGAAGTGCCCAAACTTGTGGAGGACAACAAATCCATGTTTGCCGGAGAGGAAATTTCGGGCAAGAATCTCGGAGTAATCGGTCTCGGCGCGATAGGCGTAATGGTGGCAAACGATGCACTGGCGCTGGGCATGAATGTTACCGGTTATGATCCGTTTATTTCGGTAAACGCCGCATGGGGCCTTTCCAGGGACGTGCGGAGGGCACAGAGCCTGGACAGTCTTATAGCATCTTCGGATTATATAACTATCCATGTTCCGCTGAGCGACACCACAAGGGGTTATATCAACAAGGATAAATTCGGCATTATGAAAAAAGGCGCCAAAATCCTGAATTTCTCAAGGAACGGGCTTATCAATAATCAGGACCTGACAGAAGCAATCAAAAACGGGATTGTGAGCAGGTATATAACCGATTTTCCCGATGCGCAGCTTCTTAATACCGAAAACGTGATCTGCATTCCCCATTTAGGGGCTTCCTCGGAAGAAGCGGAAATCAACTGTGCCGTAATGGCCGCTTCGCAGCTTAAGGATTTCCTTGAAAAAGGTAATATCAAGAACTCGGTGAATTTTCCCGAATGCATAATGGATTTTTCAGACGATTACCGGCTGATTATCGCCAACAGAAATATTCCGAATATGGTCGGTCAGATAACATCGATCCTTGCCGAGGAAAAAATCAACATTTCCGATATGCTTAACCGCCATCAGGGGGATTATGCGTACAACATTATTGATATAAGCTCCAAAATTACTGATGCGGCAATAAAAAAACTTAAAGGCATCGACGGTATCCTGATGGTCCGCCTTCTGGAAGCAAGCCGATAGTTTCCATTGATATTGACAAATGGCACCCCCTTGGATATATTTTAAATCCTGATAAATGGAGAGGTGTCCGAGTGGTCGAAGGAGGCGGTCTTGAAAACCGTTGAACCGCAAGGTTCCGTGGGTTCGAATCCCACCTTCTCCGAAACCAGAAAGAGGGGGATTCGAAGCAAGCGAACGCGGCGTCAAGCCGGAAGCAAATCATGATGATTTGCGCCAGTGATCGAAGCCGGCCTGGAGGGAGCTGACACGATGTCAGCAACCGAAAAAGAATCCTGCCTTTTCTGACTGACAGAAACCGGAAAGGTTGATGTAAAACCCTTCCCTTATTATAATTTGAATTAACCGGAGAGGTGCGAGAGTGGTTGAATCGGGCTCCCTGCTAAGGAGTTGTACTGGCAACGGTACCGGGGGTTCGAATCCCCCCCTCTCCGTTTTTTTGTACTGTACCCATAGCTCAGTTGGATAGAGCATTAGGTTGCGGACCT
>CAZKOK010000156.1:0-8246 GCA_964554355.1 uncultured Spirochaetia bacterium
CGGCAACCATAAGTTCCTGCGGCACACAGGTGAAAAATATTGTGCGTTCCCTGCCCTCGGGATACAACCGTGATTTCCAGGAAACCAAGGAGCCGTTTGTCCGCGGCACCGAGCTCACCGAAATGTGCGTCCTTATGGTTGCCAAAACCATCGAAAAGATGACGGTAAACCCGGAAAATCTTTGCAAAGCATTTACAGGCGATATTTACGCTGCCGATCTGGCATTCGAAAAGGTAATGAAAGGCGAAACTTTCCGTGAAGCCTACCGCTATGTCGGAACTCATCTGGAAGATCTCGAAAACCGGGACCCGCAGCAAAGCATCAAATCAAGAACATATTCCGGTTCACCCGGCAATCCGGGATTGGAAAAGACAGCAAAACAGATAAAAGAAACGCTTTCTGAAGTGACAGCCGTAATAAATCATTTTGCCGGATCGGTAAAAAAACTTTCCGGCAGGGAAGTCAGTATTTACTCGTCACCGATTCACAAATAAAAACAGAGAGCAGCGGATTATGCCCCCTGTGAAACCCTGAACAGCAATTTTAAATTTAGTGACAGTTTTTGCTGAAGTGAACGGAAAGGAGATGGATACATCTCGTGTCAGCTAGATTAATATCAGGGCAAGACTGACATAAGGCATGAAATTAAAATTTCATGCCGCACTTTCCTTCTTTTGATAAGTGCAAGCAGGCAAATTCTCTGATGCTGTTCTTAACGAACATCATATTGAGAATTGCTGACGAAATAATAGAAATTCCCGCCAAATTGTGCAAGAATATATACAAGGAGAAAAATTATGTTAAAAATGAAATTATCATGCATTTTATCAGTTCTTTCATTATTTCTCATGTTCAGCTGCAGTTCCGGAAAGCCCGGGCAGCCCGGATCAAGCGGTCCCGCTGAGTTTTTTACAGCGGCAGAACCCTATGATCAGGATGAAGGAACGCTTTCCTCGTCCACAGCCGGATACGGCGAAGACGGCTTCAATATGAATGCAATTGATTTCTGGGACAATCCGGAGGACAGGAAAGAGGCCGGTCCGGATGCTCCTTTGCGGACGGATTCAGATATATCATCAATTACAGTCAATTACTTTGATCCTGATGATTTTGACATGTCCGGTTTTATTTCTCCCGAAGATGATTCCCCCCTCGAGATAATCGATTATGGCCCGGAAGGCGAACTGCCCAATGAAATGAGCAAAAGGCCTACTATTTTCTGCGTTTTCAGCAAAGCGATAGTTCCTCTGTCCAAACTTGGCGATCCTTTGAAAGAATCTCCCTATATGAAAATAGAACCGGCTGTTTCCGGAACATTCCGCTGGTACGGTTCAAAAATGCTCAGTTTCGAGCCGGATGAAAAGGTAATGCCCCAGCGCGAGTATAAAGTCAAAATCAGCGGAGTAAAATCCCTTGGCGGTACAAGTCTTGAAAATGACCTGGAGTTCTCTTTTTTTACCGAATATCTGAAATTCGAAACGGTATTTCCCGATGTTCCCGGCAGTGATATTTATATAAACAAAAATGATATTCCGATCGAATATGCGAGGAAGTTCACGGTTCAGCTGACCTATCCCTTTGATATTGACCTTATCAAAAACTATATTGATGTAAAGGCGAACGGGAAAAACTACAAATATAAAATTTCAAGATTCGAAGGGCTTAAGGAAAACGAGAATCTTTACAACCGCACCTGTATTCTTGATTTTGAAGAAGATTTCCCTGAAAATGCCGCGGTTTATGTATACCTGCGCAAGGGAGCGAAGTCATACAGCGATTCACTCGGCAGGCCGGATGATTCATATATGACGCTGCATACCATCATTCCCTTTTCCTATCAGCGCTACAGCACCTATAATTACAGCTATGCCAGAAGCGAGAATCCGGATTCCAATCCCGTTTACCTTTATTTTTCACATCCGCTGCCGGATGATCCGGCCGTGATCGCGAAATATATCAGCACTTCATTCGATATAGATGATCTGACAGATTATATTGAAGTATTCGGAACGTATTTGCGGCTGAACAACCTTCCTGTCAAATATGAATCGGATTACAAAATTACCGTTTCATCCGGCCTTCAGGATATCTACGGACGCAGACTGGGCGTTCAGAAAATTGTCAGTGTCCATGTCGGACCGGCAATGACTTATGCTTATTTTAAAAATTCGGGGTTCAGAATGCTGGAATCCCAGTTTGCTCCAAAAATCATTCTGGAATACCAGAATATTAAAAACGCCGCATTTAATATCGATCCACTCGACAATCCGCTCAGCCATAAATTCGGAAGCTATCAAAACTTCGATCTTGAAGGAGGCATGGATAACATCAAGCATTTTCAGGCTGTTGACTTCGGGGATTACCTGAATTCGTCAGGATTCGGTTCAGTAGCATTCCGTTTCAACTTTTACACTGAAAAGGACCTGAGTAATAATATCAGGTATCCGTACAGCAATTCCAATTTGCTTGCCCTTCAGGTAACCGACCTCGGAGTTACAGTCCGTTTCGCCTATAACAAGGCTGTGGCAATAGTGCGGTCCCTGTCGACGGGGCTCCCTGTGGAAGGGGCAAAGGTAGAGCTTCTCGATTCCGGCAATAGTACCGGGCGGACAGCCTATAGCGACTCGAACGGTTTTGCAGCCATTACCTTGGATAATTTCAATTTCAGGGAAGACAGGACAGAGTATGCTTCACAGTATTCCGGATATAATATTTACGGTTTTATTGTCAGGGTAAGCAAGGGCGAAGACCAGATATATTATCAGCCGGGATCCAGTCATAACCGTTATCAGGGAACGCTGTACGGGGCCAGCAATCCCTGGGATGTCACCAATAACAGGTACAGTGTAATGCTTTTTACAGACCGGGGGCTTTATAAGCCTGGAGAGGAAATTGTTTTCAGGGGAGTGTCGCAGTTCAGATCGACCGGGGATTACCAGCCGAGTTCCGGCGAATACAAAATAACTGTAGACAGCCGTTATTACTACAGTACAAGTTCCGGAGGGGAAGTGATTTATCAAACCACGGGAAAACTTTCTGAATCAGGAGGTTTTTACCACCGCTTTACCCTGCCGGACACGATTGCTCCGGATTATTATACAATTCACTTTTATAAATCGAAAACTGAATATGCCAACCAGTCTTTTCAGGTGGCCGAATTCAAGCGTGCCGAATTTCAGGTTTCGGTCCCGGCAGCAGATTCTGTTTTCTATGCGGGTGATAAAATAAGCCTCAGCGGAAAGGCGGATTACCTTTCGGGCGGAGCGATGGCAGGGGCCGAAGCAAAGTATTTCTGGAGCAGCCGGTCTGCATCCTTCAGTCCTTCAGAACAGAAATATAAAAACTATGTCTACAGCAATTCTGTATATTCCGGAAGACGCAGTTTAAGTTCCCGGGAAGGAGTCCTTGATAATGAAGGCCGGATAAACATGGAGCAGGAGACCGGATCAAACCATGCTGCAGGCGTTCCCTATACCTACCAGGTTGAACTTTATGTACAGGATATCAGCAGGCAGGAACTCACAGGCAGCCGAAGTGTCGTGGTGCATCCGGCCGAATATTATATCGGGGCAAAAATTGCATCCAACGAAGTCAAAGGCTGGTGGAACAGATATGTAAAACAGGGAAAGAAAATAGATTTTGAATTTATAAAGATTACACCTGAAGAGCAGGAATATAATTTCACAAGCGAAGTAAAGGTCGAACTTATCCGCAGGGAATGGAAATCCTCTACACAGACCGGAGTCTACGGCAGAATGAATTACAACTGGGAACAGGTCGAGATCCTGGAAGACACATTCGATCTTGATTTCAAATTCAAGGGCAGCCTGAGCCTGACTCCGGAAAACTCGGGAAGCTATCTGTTAAGAATTTCTTCCGAGGACAGGCAGGGACGCCAGGTGCTGACCGAGCTGGATTTCTATGTTACAGGCGCAAGCTGGGTAAACTGGAGGCTCAGTTCGCCGGAAAAAATAGAAATGATTCCGGACAGGGACGAGTATTCGCCCGGCGATACTGCCCAGATCTTTATAAAATCTCCGCTCCCTGACGGCGAATACCTTATGACCATTGAACGCGAAGGTATTTACGAAGAGAAGATTATCAAACTTGAGGGTTCGGCATCGTTAATTGAAGTGCCCATTACCGAAGATTATATTCCTGTAATTTATGTGGCGCTTTGTTCAAGTTCGGAAAGGAAAGAAACCCCGGAATCCTATTATGATGAGGACATGGGCAAGCCGCGCGGATATTTCGGTATTACTGCAATGCGCATTACCACTGAACTGAAGGAACTTGATGTGGAAATCCTTCCGGATAAGGACCTTTATAAACCGGCTGACAATTCCACAATCAGGATAAAAGTCACCCGGAACGGAAAGCCGGTCAGTAACGCTGAAGTTACATTTCTTGCCGTGGACCGCGGTGTCCTTGATCTGATTAATTATCATGTGCCTGATCCGGTCAGTTTCTTTTATTCGCCATACAGGTTTCCTCATGCAGTTTACGGAGGAGATTCGCGGTCACGGCTTATTGATCCGATCACCTATGCATTGAAAGATCTTGTCGGAGGTGATTCCGGCAAGGATGAACTGTCAAAGCGCGAAGACTTCAGGCCGCTTGCGGTATTTGAACCCTTCCTCAAGACGGACAGCGACGGAATAGCAGAAGTCAGGTTCAAGTTTCCGGATACTCTGACCACTTACAGGTCCACTGCCTTTGTGGTTTACAGGGACAAGTTCGGTTTTACAGAGCAGGAACTGTTTGTACGCAATCCTATAACCGTAAGGACTGCGATGCCCCAGGCGATGCGTTTGCGGGATACTGCCGGGATAGGATGCATACTTACCAACCTGGGAAGTGAGAAATACAAGGTCAAGGTCAGCGTCAGGTCGGACATCCTGAAGCTGGATGATGATGCAGAAAAGACGGTTACCCTGAAGGCCAATGAGACTCTGGAAATACCGTTTAAATTCATTGCGGTAATGGAGGGGGACGCCTCAATTGAATTTACCATCCGCTCGGACGTGCTTAATGAAATCCTTGTCCAGAAACTGGAAGTCGTTTATTCGGCGATCAAGGAGGCATTTACGGTAGTCGGTCATACGGACAAGGTAGGTGAAGCCGGCGCAGCAAGCCTTGCAGACAGTTCAGTCGAAGGATTTATTCTGCCTTCCGCAATTGACGAAGGCTACGGCGGAATAACAATGACCCTTACAAGCAATCCGCTTCCCTCGGCAGCAAATGCGGTGTTCTATTTTGATCGTTATCCCTGGTTCACTACTGTCTGGGATTACCTCTACCATGCGCTGCCGCACATGCTTTTCGGTCCGGGCGTAAGCCAGATCGCTCCGGGAATAAAATATTCAGTGTCCAGGCAGCGGGATTATGCAGAGCTTCTTCCCAAATGCAAACACAGGGACGGAGGATATATCAATAATCTGCTTTACAAGGACCAGTATACGAAATCCGATTTATGGCTGACCATGATGGTGGCCCAATACGAAGCGCTGGCCCGACTAAGGGGCAGGGGGGTGATGAAAGATGAAGATCTTAATTCAACCCTTAATTGTCTGCAGGGAGAATACCGGTCAGTATATGTTTCGCTTGTCGCCAAGGCAAGAATTCTTTATATCCTTGCCCTGCATGGCAGAAATACAACTTCCGAACTTGCAGAACTTCTTAAAAATGAAGATGCCCTGGGCATGGTCGGTTATCTTTACTGCGGGCTTGCCTATGATACTCTGGGAATGGACAGGGAAGCTGCGGATATTCTCAGTCGAGTGCGCAAGTTTGTAAAAGTCGGAACAAGGACTGTTGATTTCATTGATACATATGAATCACGTGACTATTTTGATTCACCGACACACAGGCTGGCCATGCTTGACTTGCTTTATTATCAGCAGAACAGTATCGATGACATGATGATTTCATACAGCAACACAATAAACCAGTCATTGAAATACGGTTACTGGGGAACGCCGTCTGATACGTTATGGGTCACGATCTGTGCTGCCGAGATAGAAAGACAGGAGTCAACAACCGATACTGATCTTTCGGTAGAGATAAAACTTGACGATATCGAACTTTGGAAAACGGAGTTCTCCGGAATAGAACTCAGGAACAAGACCGCCATGTACAGGATATTTGATGAACCCCTGGCTAGTCTTAAACGCGATAAACTTTATCCGCTGACTTACGGCGCCGAAGGAAGCGGCCAGCTGTTTTATGCAACGACATTCCGTTATGCCCTTCCGGCCGAAATAATAAGCCCGCGTGACGAAGGGATCTGCGTCTACAGGGAGATTTTCGATCTTGAAGGGAACAAGGTTGATAAAAATGAACTTGTTCTCGGCGAAACCTACCGGATGAAGATCGTAATTTCTTCATCGAAGACAAGATTCAATGTGGGACTGCAGGTCCCGGTACCGTCAGGGTGCGATGTGCTTGATTCCTCTTTTGTTACCACAGGAAGTTATGCTGAATCCGGAGGCACAGATAACCGTGAATGGACCAGGGAAATGTTCTACGGGGATGAAAGCACCTGGGTTGATGAAGGATATATGGGGTGGTATGAGGATTGGTGGTTTTATTCCATCCGGCCGCAGAAAAGAATATACAAAAATCAGGTGACATACAGATTCGGAATGCTCTACCGCGGGCAGCAGCAGATGGACTTTCTTTTCAGGGCAACCACACCCGGCATTTATCCGACACCGCCTGCTTTTGCAGAAGTCCTGGACGAACCGGAGGTGTTCGGCCGTTCAGCCGGTATCCTTGTGAAAATTAAATAGGGTGGATCAGACAGGGAAATGAAAATAAAGGATATAAATCTTGTTTATGTACTGCCGCCGTTTCTGGCGGCATGCATGATACTTATGTTCCTGTACCTGCCGGGTCCGGACCTGAAAAGATTCAGGGAACACAGATACAGTCAGGTTATCGCAGACCGTAACGGCAATGAACTGAAGGTGGTCCCGCTTGACGAAGGGTTGCGCCGCGAATATGTGGATATTTCCCGGATACATGAACATATCCTGGACTTGATTATCCGCAGTGAAGATAAAATGTTCTGGTTTCATCCCGGTGTCGATCCCGGCGCAATACTCAGGGCATTCACGCAGAATGTGAAAAGTTCAAGGATTGTTTCCGGCGCATCAACAATTACCATGCAGCTTGCCAGAATACTTAATCCGCATCAGGGGGGATATGCCGGTAAATTCAGGGAAGCACTTATCGCGCTGCGCTACAGCGCAAATTTTCCGAAAAAGGAAATATTTTCAGCATGGATAAGCTCCCTGCCCTTCGGCGCAAATATCGAAGGCCTGGCAAGCGCCTCCAGGAAATATTTCAACTGCGGTCCGGAATCACTGTCGATGCTTCAGGCTGCATTGCTTATTATTATTCCCCGTTCTCCCGAGCATTACAATCCGGATATAAATAATGCTGAACTGGTTCAGCGCGTGATTGAAATATGTTCGGAAAGCGGGAGCGAAATCAGTGAAAGTGAAGTAAAAGAGGTTATAGGCGAAGCGGTCTGGAATGCAGAGCATCTGGCCTGGCCTTTTTCGGCCCCGCATTTCTGTGATTTTCTTCAGGAAAAATATCTTGAGGATAATAAAGGCAAGCAGAAAATTATAAGCACACTGGACCTTGATACCCAGATGCTTATCGAACATATTCTTCAGGACAAGGTGTTTACTGCCGAAGACAACCGGATTACGAATGGAGCTGCCCTGGTTATTGATCCCCGAAGCAGGGAAGTCCTTGCCTATTCCGGTTCGGTTGAATATTTTTCCATGGAAAAACTCGGAATGAATGACGGTGTTCAATCCTGCACCCAGCCGGGATCCACTCTCAAACCGTTTCTGTATGAGCTTGCCATGGAACGGGGCTTTAGCGCAGCCACGCTGCTTCCCGATGTTCCTATGGTTTTCGGAAAAGGCGAATTATATGAGCCTATGAATTTCAATAACAGGTTCAACGGGCCGGTCCGGGCAAGGGTGGCTCTGGCATCATCCCTTAATGTGCCC
Organism: uncultured Spirochaetia bacterium; assembly: GCA_964554355.1. Classification (GTDB taxonomy): domain Bacteria; phylum Spirochaetota; class Spirochaetia; order CAZKOK01; family CAZKOK01; genus CAZKOK01. The sequence continues at coordinate 8,031 of CAZKOK010000156.1, forward strand.
GCGGTATGGCTTTTGAATAATATCGGTGTAGATGAGTTTATCGGCCGGCTGACGGACCTTGGTTTTTCGGCATTTGACCAAGGTTCCGGCAATTTCGGCTTGAGTCTGGCGCTTGGCGGGGTCGATGTTTCGCTGTATGAGCTGACAAATGCATACTGCAGTTTTGCCGACAATGGAATCTTCAGAGAGCCGGTCCTGCTGGCCGGCATGGAAAAT
>CAZKOK010000157.1:0-2035 GCA_964554355.1 uncultured Spirochaetia bacterium
AATGCCGTCAGTTCGGGGTCGTCGAGATGGGCGAAGTCCTGAATAAAAATATCCGCACCTATGATGTATCCGAATATTTTCAGGATTTGAGCCTGCGTCTGGATATCGCGAAAAAGGCGCGCGCACGGCTGTATGTGCTTCTGGAAAAAACAGACGATGTGGAAGAACGGCTTAAGATCCTTAAAGAGATCAACCGTCTTTCCGAGGAAATCGAACGCATCAGCCTGAATCTTGAAGGGCTCAGCAAGCTGATCGCCTATTCAAGAATTACGGTCGACCTGGTACCGCGCTTAAGCGGCGAGGAATCGTCAACAAGAAACAGCATCCCTTTCAGATGGATTGCCGATCTTGACGCTTTTTATGTTTCGCTGCCGGACCTTGACGGATCAGTTAAAATTGAACTTCCTGATGATTTCGCAGTGTTTACGAAGTCCGGCTATTTCCGTGCCGAGACACCGGAAGGTACTGTCGTCCGCATCGGAACAGCTGAGAACCGGCCCGAAGGCGACAATGAATTCTGGCAGGAAGCGCTTGCATACCACCTTGGTCCGTTCTACAAAACAGCAGAAAAACTGGACCTGGGAAAATTCAAAGGCGTTCTTTTTACTTCCAGGGACCGGGACCCCTATTACTACCTTGCAGCAGTAATGATTGACGGCAAAAAGATACAGGTTCTTGAGGTGACCTTCCCGGACTCTACAGCAAAGGATGGTCTTTTTGATGTCCTGAGCGGAATTATCAGGGAGGCCGAATGATGAAAAAGATTATAATATTGCTGACGGTTCTGAGTGCGGCCACTGTATATGCTCAGGAGAATTTCATGTACTTCGATTACCAGGTAAGTCTACTGGTCTTTGATCCCGAAGCAGTGCAGAACAGGATCCTGGACTGGGCTGATAATGAGGGGGGAAATTTTATCTACCTCGCTGACGACTGTCTGCTGATGCGCGTTCCCTGGCAGGCCGCTTCCGGACTGCGCGAGCTTTTGACCGGCATGGATCTTGATATTCTTGCATTCAACCAGAATGCTACTGATATGAGAGAAGAGATCCTGCAGCTTAAATCCGGAATCAAGAGCCGTGAAGAAATACTGACCCAAAACCTTGCCCTGATCGACAAGGCCGATACAAAAGGCACCCTGGCCATAGAACAGGAAGTGGTCAGCCTGATTTCCGAAATCGAAACGATGAAAGGAAGGCTTAACAAACTTGAGTATGACCGGCAGATGGCGTATCTGAATGTTTCATTCAACTTCAAACAGTCGGCCAGACCCGAAAATGTCGATTCTTCATTCAACTGGCTGAATCAACTCGACATGTATGAGTTTCTGCAGGGAGGTGTTCAATGAAAATGCGTATGCTTTGTATTCCGCTGCTGTTTTTACTGTTTTCCTGCGGAGCGGTCTCGATTGAGAAACCGGCCGGTTTTGCAGAAATCGAAAGCGGGAAAATATACCGCGCAGTAAGTCCCGAAGGCCTGCCGTTCCGGGTCAGACAGTTTAAAAACTATCCTGAACAGGACCTTGATTTCTGGAAGCAGGCACTGGAAGTCCACCTGACACAGGAAGGATATCAGTTCATCAGTGAAAGCGAAGCCGAAGCAGATGGAAAAAAAATCGTCTGCTACGAATGGGGCGCCCCCTGCGGAGAAGACGACTATATCTACCTGACAGCTGTAAAGGTAAAGGGAAAGAAGATCCTTGTTGCCGAAGCCGCCGGTGAGATGAAGTTGTTTGAAAAATACCGGGACGGAATACTGAACAGTATCAAAAGTCTTGATTAGGCGATAAATATTTCGAACGAAGGCGGCTTACATGCCGCCTTTCACTTCTGCAAGTTCGGAATACGGAAATTCCAGCTGCATCCCGTTTTCAGTGGAATAAACAATCATGTTTTCTGCTCCGGGCGTGATGATTATCGCATCATGCTCTGATACAGGAGCAGCCTGCGGGCTGTACAGAAAATCGTCCCATCTCAGATCCATGAATATATAAATCATGTCGACATACTGCGGTTCGCTGTTTCCGTAACGGATT
>CAZKOK010000157.1:2045-8239 GCA_964554355.1 uncultured Spirochaetia bacterium
TCTGCATTACAAATAATATATTTCATATCACTTGTAACGGATTTCATAATATCCGTTATCGACAAAGGAATACGACAGGATTGTCTTTTTGCCTGATTTGTCACGGACCGTAATAATTGTTTCACTCTGATAATATTCTTCTTCTCCGCTGCTTTCATTTGAAAATTCGGCATACAGTACTGTACCATCGGCTTCTTTGATAACAAATTCACCCTCATTGATCTCGGGACTCAGAATTGATAAAAGCAGGATAATGAGTCTGAACATCGGAGCAATTGATATCTGCATATACAACTCCTTTTGTCAAGGATATAAATTTAATTATCATTTCTAATAAGAAGAATAGCAAATTTACACATCATAACTCTTCGGTATTCCCGCAAGCTTCGGTGCACCATGTACTCTTTATGTTCAACATGTAAAAAAAAGTAAATACAGTATTCAGAAGGACAGTCTGTTGTTCATCAGCCGCAGCCGTGTTCTGCAAGTATTTCAACCAAAAGCTGCCGTACAGCACAGTTTTTAAAAGCAAACGATTCCCCAAGAATTTTAAGCTGAGCAGCATCCATACCTCTGAAAAGGGAAGCAAATTCCGGGACCAATGCTTCGGAAAGCAGAATGAAACGGACAAGTCTGTGAATTCTGCTTTTGGTACCGAATGGATGCGGATTGTAGTACTTGAATTCTTTTTTAAACAGGTTTTCCAGAGGTTCCAGGATATATCGTACGTCTGTGTCCCGGCTGCCCCAGCTGTCTGCGCCCAGACGTTTTTTCTTTTCAAGCACGGGCCGGATTGTCTTTAGCCAGGGGCTGTCTTCTTTTGTATAGCACAGGCCCTGAAGCCCTACATCTTTCCATGTCCAGACCGACCAGTGAACATCAAACTCATCATAATTTTCAAGCTGATCATTCAGTACCTGATACCGCATTTTATCTTTTTCAGGATCGCCTGTATAAACGGGACCGAATTCACCGACCCAGATCGGCAGGTTGTTTTTAAGCATAAACTCGCTGCGCCGCAGGAACATGTCGCGGTTTACCTTTTTATCGATATACTCACCCCGGCTTTCACCGGGATAAGGTCCGGCATCGACAAAACCGGCAAGCGAATAGTCGTGATTTGTATACACTACATCCGGCCAGGGTTCAGGAAAAATATCGAATTCTCTTGAATAATTGTTCCCGTCAAGGAAAATGATCCTGCCGGAGTCCTCTGAATGGATGGCTTCAATCATTCTCCTGTACAGCGCCGGAAGGGTTTTTCCATCGGGATCAGCCGGTTCGTTGATCGGATTGTAGCCTGCAATCCATGGATTTTCCCTGTAGCGCCGTGCAATCACCCGCCAGAGCTCAACGGCCCTGTCCTGGAATTGTTTTTGACTCCACAACAGCATGATATGCGAAGGATTGTCGCTGTGCCATGAAGGATTCTGAAAACCCTGTACAGAATGAAGATCAATAACGGTATAAACTCCTGCATCTGCACATGCGTCGATAATCCTGTCCAGGCGCCTGAACCCTTCTTCGAGATACGAAAACGGGTCCGCATCGCTTTCAAGCTGGCGGTAATTAACAGGTATCCTGACAAGATTCATATTATTTGATGCAAGAAATTCCGCGTCTTCTTTACCGAAGAAGTTTGAAATTATAGAATCAAAAAGAATGCTGTATTTTTCTTCGCCAAGCTCTTTTTTTATAGCTTCGCGATGGAGTGATTCAGTTGCCGGATAGCCGGTAATAAAGTTTTCCATATTCAGGCACCCGCCCGCACCGACGCCGCGCAGCATTAGTTTTTTACCGCTTAATGTGCAGATCCTGTTTCCGTCAAGCTTAAGCCTGATTTCGCTGTTGTTCATTATTCACCTTCCAGTATTATCAGATTGACAGTTATTATAGCATTTTTTATCATTATTTTATATTTCAAAGTATTTAAAGTTTTATATAGTGTCCTGAATTATAGGCAAAAGCAAACCATTTTTGAAATGGACTGATGATTATACCGCCTGTAAGTATGGCTGAGAAGGTAAGGTTTTATGCCAAATAGAATTATCAGCATTTATGCCTACAATTCAGGACATTACCAAAGTTTAAGCAGGGGAAAACAAAATGACAGATACAAAACGAAAAGCGATTGAACAGCTGATTTCCGAAACGCAGAATGATCCTGACAATATTGCGATGATCCTTATCGGTTCCACGGCCAAGGATGAAGCGAAGGATTATTCCGATATCGATCTGTACCTGGTGGTATCAGACAAAAAGAACAGGAAGATCGAAAAAGACAAAAACTATTTTTACGGCTCATGGGACCCGGACCGGTATTGCGGGATCGAAGTTGACGGTAAAATAATCGGAATGGATTATTTAAGAGAGGCTTTGGAAAATGCAAATGATGCCACCCGCTATTCATTCATAAATGCCGAAGTGCTGTATGCAAAGAACGGCGAAATAAATGAACTGATAAAAAAAATCCCTGTTTATCCGGAATCAGAACACGAACAGAGACTTAAGCTTTTTTTCGCTTATGTAAAACACTACAGATATGTGGGTGAAGAAGCCTTTACCAGGAAAAACCTGTTTCATGCATTCCAGTGCGTTATGCAGCTGGTTTTCTTTTCCGGCCGCCTTGTCCTTGCGTATAACAGAAAGCTGTATCCCTGTCATAAAAGGCTGCTCTCCGAAGCGGAAAAATGCAGCGAAAAACCAGAAGATTTCATTCGGAAAAGCAATCAGCTTCTGAATAATTTTTCACTTGATGCAATGATTGAATATTATGAAACGGTTGCCGGTTATTTCAGTAAACTTGAATATCCGGACCAGGAGAGGATAGGATATATCCTGGAAGATGAATGGGCATGGAAAACGGGGAAACTCCCGGTTTCGGAAATATGATTTTAATAAATCTTAAATTGATAATGCAGATGCCTGAATTAGAATGAGAACATGATTGAAAGAAAGAAAAAAACCGTGATTGCATTATTTATGTTTGTCTGTACTGCATCGGTCCTGGTTGCACAGGATACGATGGATAATCAGGATAAGTCAGTTATTCAGGCCGCAGAACTGCCTGATAATCTGTTGTCTGATGATGCGGGACTGTCTCTTTTTTCCTTATATCCTGATCTGACTCCTGATTTTAAGATCCCTGCCGGATTTGACCCGGAGAATAATGGGTCCCCGTTTTTTAATCCTGTAAAATTCAGCGATATTGATTTCAAACTGCTGGTTGTTCTGTCTTCAAAGCTTGTTGACTATAAAATGCTGTTTGATTTTCCTTCGGAAAGAGAATTATATAAATAAAAATACAGTACACTTGTCCGTCATTTTTTTATAAACTCTTTTATATACCGCCCAGTATATGACCGGCTTTCTTCTGCAAGCTCTTCAGGCGTACCGGCTGCAACAATTTCTCCGCCGTGGTCTCCGCCTTCGGGCCCCAGATCTATGATGTGGTCGGCCTGGGCGATAACATCAAGATTGTGTTCTATTATTACTACGGTATTTTCCTTGTCGGCCAGCAGGTGGATTACCTGCATCAGCTGTTTTACGTCGGCAAAGTGAAGGCCTGTGGTCGGTTCGTCCAGCAGGTAAACGGTATTTCCCGTGCCGATTTTGGACAGTTCCAGTGCGAGTTTTACTCGCTGCGCTTCGCCGCCGGACAGCGTAAGGGCCGACTGTCCGAGCTTGATATATCCAAGACCGACATCGTTAAGCGCTTTCAGTTTTCTCCCGACGGACGGGATTCTGGCAAAGAACTCTGATGCTTCCTCGACGGTAAGGTTCAGCACATCGTAAATATTCAGGCCTTTGTATCTTATTTCGAGGGTTTCCCTGTTGAACCTTTTACCCTTGCATTCTTCGCACTGGATATACACATCTGAAAGGAAATGCATATCGATGCGGATTTCGCCGTCGCCCCTGCATTTTTCGCAGCGGCCGCCGGCGACATTGAAAGAAAAACGTCCGGGCTTGTACCCCCGTGCTTTTGACTGGGGGAGCTGACTGAAAAGCTGCCTGATCGGAGAAAACGCGCCGACATAGGTGGCCGGATTTGAACGCGGGGTTCTTCCTATCGGGTTCTGGTCTATGTTGATTACCTTGTCCGCACAGGCCGGGATAATTATTTCCTTATGCGCGCCGATTTTCATCGGGGCCGAACGGGTCAGCCTGTTTGAAAGCGCAGGATACAGGATCTGGGAGATCAGAGTTGATTTTCCCGAACCTGAAACTCCCGTGACAACGTTTATTTTTCCAAGCGGTATCGATACGTCTATATTTTTCAGATTATGCTGGGAAGCCCCGATGATCCTGATAGCTTCTGAGTTTCCGTTCCGGCGCTTTTGAGGCAAAGGCATCCTTATGATGCCTTTTAGATATCCTGCAGTGGAGGATTTATCCGATTCAAGCACTTTTTCCAGAGGACCTTCCGCGACAATATGTCCGCCGTGAATCCCCGCACCCGGCCCCAGGTCCACAAGATAATCGGCTGTCCTGATAACCTGTTCGTCATGCTCGACAATAACCAGGGTGTTTCCGATATTTCTGATATGAAGAAGGGTTTTTATAAGCCGTTCATTGTCACGCTGATGAAGCCCGATGGTCGGTTCATCAAGTACATACAGGACTCCGGTCAGGGCTGAACCGATCTGTGTTGCAAGCCGTATGCGCTGCGCTTCGCCGCCCGAAAGAGTTGCCGCCTTGCGGTCAAGACTCAGATATTCAAGCCCGACATTTCTCAAAAAACCGATCCGGTTCAGTACTTCTTTAAGGATTTCACGTGATATCCTTATTTCGGTATCGCTTAAATCTAGTTCCCGGAAAAAATCATTGGCCCGGTCAATTGTCATTGAACCGATATCATTGATATTCTTTCCCCCGATATAAATGGAAAGGGCTTCCCTGCGGAGTCTTTTACCCCGGCAGTCCGGACATTCGGACTCTCTCATAAAACGCAGGACCCAGGGACTCGGATTTCCGCGTTCATGAGCCCGGTTAAGGTACCATTCCATGAAAGAGATGACTCCGTAAAAAGGTTCCTTTTTCCTGCTCCGTACTTCACCTCTTGAAGTTTTCATGATTATTTCGATATCTTCGCCGGTTCCGTAAAGAACCTTGTCCAGTATGCCTTCAGGATATTCGTCAAAAGGAGTTTTCAGATCAAATCCGTAATGCCGGGCCATTGATTCCATATTGCTTCTGCACCACCCTGAAGTCGGGCTGAAACTTTTTATGCCGCCTTTCAGATAATTCGACTTCATGTCCGGAATAATCAGATCGGGATCAAACCCCTCTTTTGTTCTGCCCAGACCGTGACAGCGCGGGCAGGCCCCCTGGGGATTATTAAATGAAAACAGCCGGTGGGTTATCGGCGGAAAAGCAATATTGCAGTCAGGACAGCTGTGCAGCTGCGAAAACAATTCCTTCCGGTCTCCTGATTTTTCATGATACACAACAGTTAAAAGTCCGCCCGACTGCTCCAGTGCGGTTTCAGCCGATTCTGCAAGCCTCTGGCGGATTCCCTGCTTTATTACGAGTCTGTCCACGACAAGCTCAATTGTGTGGCGTTTGTTTTTATCGAGACTGATTTCATCATCCAGATCGTACATTTCATTATCTATGATGATCCGGGCAAAACCGAGTTTTCTGGCGTCCGGGAAAATCTGTCTGAATTCTCCTTTTCTGTCGCGGACAATGGGGGACAGCAGGCTGATTCTGGTTTCTTCGGGTACGTCCAGTATCAGATCAAGAATGGTGTCTGTCCCCATTTTTTCAATGATACGTCCGCAGTCGGGACATTTCGGGATTCCGATTTTGGCCCAGAGGAGCCTGAGATAGTCGTAAATTTCGGTGACAGTACCTACTGTTGAACGCGGATTTCTGTGTACGGTCTTCTGTTCGATTGAAATCGCGGGAGACAAGCCTTCGATATAATCGATGTCCGGTTTGTTCAGTTTGCCGAGAAACTGCCGGGCATAGGAGGACAGGGATTCGATATAACGCCGCTGTCCCTCGGCATAAAGCGTATCGAAAGCAAGTGAAGACTTGCCGGACCCGCTTAATCCCGAAATAACAATCAGGCGGTTTTTCGGCAGTTCAAGACTTATGTTCTTGAGATTATGCTCGCGTGCGCCCTTTATAATAATCTTTTCCAGCGGAGCAAGCGTATCGCTTAAAAGCGAATCACCCATCCATTC
>CAZKOK010000158.1:0-8216 GCA_964554355.1 uncultured Spirochaetia bacterium
CCAGAAAACCTGCCGCCGAAAAAGCGGGGACGGCATGTATTCCGAAACTCCTCCCGGGTCCGGCAGCAATTATTTCGAAACTTGAACCTTCAGCCCCGAGTTCATGGGAACGTTTTTCTATAAAAAGAGCGGCATCAAGTTCGGTCTGAAAATTGTTTTTTCTGAGGGCCTCTTCCAGTTCATCAATCAGTTTATCTGTAATATCAAAAGCTTTTCTGTAAATTTCAAGTTCTTCATCAGTCTTGATCATCCGCATTTTCCCAAGCTCTTCTTCCGCTCCGTCTTCCCTGCAGAGAAGTCCGGTATTGGGAATTGCGCTCTGCAGTTTTTTAAATCCGGTATGCGAAACCGATGATGACAGTTCAACTACATTGCCTTTGCCGATTTTCCTTGTCTTGAGGACTTCCGGTATGGCCTGAATACCGGAACGGCCGAAATCATTATATGGAATTATCTCTGTCGCCTCGGCCATTTTCTCGGCCATAGGCATGTCCCAGGGCAGAAGCAGCGTATCTCCCGACTGAAAAATGAAAAGCAGGGCATCCCCGGGATACCCGGTCAGATAACGGATGTTTGAATTTCTTGTTTCTTCACGGTCTTCAAGAATGACAACATCAATTTTCTGATCAGTCATCCATTCTGCAAATTTCTCCAACTGTGTTTTCATGATTTAATTATTATTGTTTTTTGTCAGAATTGTAAATTCTTTTTTAAAGTCCGGCATCTGCCTGTAAATATGAAAGTATATTATTACCGAGTGAAGCAGGAAACCCGAAAGAATCAGAAGATTAATAACGGCCGGTTTTAAAAGACCCGGATTCTGAAGTTTGCGAAGACCGTCGGCAAGCCAGTATTGGGGAAATATTCCCGCAAGATTTCTGAATATTGCCGGTGCATTATCAAGAGACCAGAAGCAGCCGGAAAGCATACAGGTCGGAACAGCCAGCAGCAATGCAATATCAGCAGCGGTTTTTCTGCTGCGGCTTGCTGCAGATACAGCCAAACCTGCCGCTGCGGTCATCAGGCAGAAAGGTGTAAAGAAAAGATATATGCTGTATACGGGAAATCCTGTGCCTTCAGCATAAATCAGCAGAACGCTGATGACAGCGGCGGTTATCTGCAGGCAGGAAATCAACAGGGACGTAAAAAGATTTGATACAATAAGCACGGTGAAAGTAATCCCTGACGAGTGAAGCCGTAAAGCAATCGAACTGCTTTGGGTTTTATTCAGCATACGTGTAGTGTAAAAAATCTGAAGCATTATCACAAACATAAGCAGAGAAGCGCCCTGGACGGCTGCTTTATATATTCCAGGGAAATCGGCAACATTATGACGGCTTATATCCGAATAACTCAGGAAGTATCCGGCGTTAAGCTGTTCCTGATCTTTTTTGGATTTTCTGGAATATGCTGACAGTTCAAGATAGTTTTCCAGAAGCCTGTTCAGATCGTTTTCGAGTGTAAGCAGGTATTCTTCAGGGTATACAGAGATAAGGGTGATAATCTGTTTTTCATGACTCTGAATGTGCTGATCAAAATTCTCCGGGAATACAAGGAATGCTTTTAAGTCGCCTTTTGATGCAGATGTTTTCCCCTCAGAATAATTGAAACAGTCAATTCTGTATTTGTCTCCGGCAGACAGGGCTTTAATAAAAAACTCCAGGGCGGTTCCTCCGTTTTCTGAAAAATAACCAATTGCAGGAGGTGCCTGGGGTTTTCCGCGAAACAGAAGCCAGGCTGCCGGAAAACAGAAAGCCGGCAGGATAAAAAAAACAGCAATAAGATATTTTCTGCTGAAAACCTGCTGCATGAAATGCTTGATCAGTTTGAGGAATTTCATAGCGGCGACAGCTCCTCAGCTCTTTTTATAAACAGATGCCGCGAAAAAAACAAAGCTGCTGTTCCCGCTGCGAAAAAGGCTGTAAAAAAAAGAATATAAATATAAAAAGGCATATGTTCCGGCAATTTAAGCATCCATGCATTAAGCCAGTATACAGGCGAGAAATATTTCAGTTTTTCAGGAACAGAACTGCTGTCATACAGCAGGAACCTTGCGCCTGCGGCAGAGAAGAAAAGCAGTACAAAATGAGTTACGGGTTCTGCAATAAGCCTGTTTCTTGTGATAAAGCAGAGCAGGGTTACCAGATTTACACTGAAAAATGCCAGGGTAAAAAGAATCAGAATGTTTACGGGCAGACTGTTTCCGGTATTCATTCCAAGAATAAGCCATCCTGCAGAAAATATAACAATTCCCTGAACAAAAACAGCTGCAATGTTTCCGGCAGTCATGCCGGCCCAGATACTGTTCCGGCTTTTACCTGCCGCGGTCAGTCTGAGAAGGACCCTGTTTTCCCTGGTTGTCTTTCCGGCCTGGAAATAAGCTCCGTAAAAAAGTGAAATTATTAAAAACAAAGCTGTATAATAACTGATTGAATCCGGGCTGTCGTAGGGTTTGATTTTCTGATATCTTACACCATTTCTATCCAGACTTGACTGATATCCGATCATCCCGGCGGTACCTGCGCCAATGGCATTCAGCCGGAAATAATCAAGAAATGCATCAATTATGCTTTCAATACGGGCTGCGCTTTCGGCTACAGCAGGCGAATGATATATTTCAGCGGAAGTTCCGTCAATATTGAATAATACAAAAATGTCTGCATCACCGCTTTCCAGAAGATCCATTCCGTCAGACTTGATATATACTCTGGTAATTGAATATTCCTCTTCCGGAATGTCTGAAAGGACTATTTCAAAGCCTGAGTGTACAATGCTGTTTCCTGAAAGATATACCAGCGAAACAGGGCATTTGTTTTTCGGGAATCCCGCACTGACAGGAAAAAGTAGAGCAAAGACGATGGATAATAAAAGCGGAACAATAACTAAAACCGTAACAGCCGCAGGATTATTCCAGAAGACGCTTATCCTGGTTTTTGCTGTATTGAAAAACCCCATCAGCCGGCCTCTTCAGCAGAAGCACTAAAACCCGTAAGGGTTTCAAATACAGTTCCAAGGTCATGGTAATCTGTGCAGACAGAAAGCACAGATATTTTCTGCTTTTTTAGTTCTGCAAAGATGCTGTTAAGCGCCGGTTTTTCAGTTCTGAATTCAATAATTAAATCACTGTCGGAGCTGCCGGCTGAAACAACATCCGGAAGTTTCCTCAGTTTGTGAAAATCAATAGTCCTGATTTCATCTACACTGAGTCTGAGAAGGGCCCTGCCGCTGATCATCTGTCTTAATTCATCAATTGTCCCCGAGGCGATGATTTTACCCTGGCATATCAGCGCCGCCGAAGAACAGATGCTCTCAATTGTTTTTGAATTTCTTGAGAATATCAGGGATGTATTCCGTTCCGCTGTTATATTCCCGACAAGATCAGTTATCAGGTCTCTCTCCGGCGGATCAAGTCCATATCCCGGTTCGTCGAAAATTATTATCTCGGGTTTATGGATAATTCCGCATGCTATATTAAGTTTGTGTTTTTCCAGGGCAGTCAGTCCGGCAGCAAAACTCTTTTTCTTTTCCGCAAGACCGCACAATTCAAGTGCATGATCTGCAGCGGATTTGAATTCTTTTCTTTTAAGCCCGTTAAGACTCCCGAAAAACCGCAGATTGCCCAGAATGGTTGAGTCTTCATAAATAGCCGGTATATGCGGAATTATTCCTGTAAGATTTTTTCCGTTGCTCATCACTTTTACAAGCAGTTCACCCTTGTCAGGCTTAAATGCGCCGGCAATTATTCCTGCAAGCAGGCTTTTCCCGGAACCGCCCGGACCGAGAACTCCGAAATTCTTATCCCGCTTGATATTCAGGCAGATATTATCAAGAACAACCTTTCCGTTTGTTTCTTTCCGGATATTATCAAGTTTCAGTATATCAGCAGACACAGGCAACCTCCGGAAACAGCATAATTAATGAAAATGAAGGACTTTTTTTTACAAGCAGAACACCATTGCATCCTGACATGCGTTTATCAATTCTGGTCAGCCCCTCTCCTGGTCTGAATTCGGAACACCCCCGGCCGTTGTCTGTTACTTCAACTTTCAGTATCCTGTCAAAGCGGGTAAAAATGACATCGGCCTTTTCTGCTTCTGCATGGGCAGAAATATTGTCAAAAGCCTGTTCACAATTGGCAAGAATGATGTTCCATGTCTTTCTTCCGGCCAGAAGAATGTTTCTGTTCTGATATATTGTAAATGTTGTTCCGTATTTATCCGAATAATTTTCAGCTATTTTTTTAAGCCTTCTAATTCCATCGTAGTACCTGTTTTTTTTCTCTTCGCGGCAGGCTTCATTAATCATTGAGTCGTCAATCTCTTTAATCAGAGACCTGTTCCTGGATGCAAGAGCTTCTGCAGCCTTTCTCAGCTGTTCGTTTTTCCTGTAGAAGCGGCTGTATAGAATTTCAAGGACAGACAGCGCAACCGATATAAAGATATAAAGATGAAGAACTTCGCGCGGAATAAACGGGACCGGCGCAAGGAACAGCGCAGGAACAAGGATCCAGGGCAGGTCCAGGGCTTTTGCCGCAATAAGCGCCTGAAAACTTAAAAGCAGATATATCTCAGGTTCGGGCCCGGCAGCAATAATCATGACAGCTGCCGCTGCTGCGGACAGAGCTTTTATCCAGCTGTTCCGAAACAGATAGGGTCCCAGAAGCAGAATGATATAAAGCAGCCAGACAAGAATTATGATTTGCCTGCCTTCTTCTCCGGTTTCTCCGGTAAAAAAATCAAAACCGAAAAAGAGACTGCCGGTAATAATATTTAAAACAGTTAAATAATTTTTCATTTATTTACCTGATCTTTCAGGCCGGATACATTTATATAAATTCAGTCAACGATTATAACACATATAAGAGAATGAAAAAGTGCTTTTTTTAACTTTCGTCAGTTGGTTACAATATTAACGAGTTTCCCGGGGATCACAATGACTTTTCTTACAGTAAGCCCGGCAAGAAGTTCCCTGATTCTGTCATTTTCCATGGCGGCTTTTTCCATCTGATCTTTCGGGGCATCCGGAGACATCATCATTTTGGCACGGACTTTGGAATTAATCTGAACAACTACCGTTACTTCATCATCGATGGTCAGGCTTTCGTTCCATTCAGGCCATTTCTGATAAGCCGTACTTTCGGAATTTCCGGCCGTTTCCCATATTTCCTCGCCAAGATGCGGAGCATAAACGGAGAGCATCAGGATGAAGGGCTTCCAGGCCTTAAGATACAGTTTGTCCATCCCCGAAACTTCGTTCATGAAAATCATCATCTGGGAAATTGCAGTGTTGAATTCCATGTTTTCGGTATCAAGGCTGACTTTTTTTACGGTTTTATGAAGGAGCCTCTCAAGGTCTTTGGGCAAATCATCATTTGTTGTTTCTTTCTGTGCAGTGCGCCATACTTTCTCCAGAAAGCGGAAGACACCCTGGATACCTTTTGTTGACCATGGCTTTGAAACTTCAAGAGGTCCCATGAACATTTCATACATGCGCAGCGTATCAGCGCCGCATTCATGTATGGTATCATCAGGATTTACCACATTTTTCAGGGTTTTGGACATCTTTGCTATTACCTGTTCCAGTTCTTCACCGGTGGCTTTTTCCCTGAATTTATCGGATTCATATTCTTCAACCTGATCTGTCGGAACAAGGGACTTGTTTTTCCTCTGATATGAAAAGCTTGTGATCATTCCCTGATTCACAAGCCTTTGGAAAGGCTCATCGGTTGAAACAAGTCCGAGATCGAAAAGCACCTTGTGCCAGAACCTTGCGTAAAGCAGATGAAGAACCGCGTGTTCTGATCCGCCCACATAAAGGTTGACTGGCATCCAGTATTTTTCCTTCTCCTTTGACACAAATTCTTTCGCATTGTCCGGATCAATGTAGCGCAGATAATACCAGCACGACCCTGCCCACTGGGGCATCGTATTTGATTCACGCTTTCCCGGTCCGCCGCATGACGGACATTTGCAGTTGATCCATTCTTTTATCGCGGCCAGCGGAGATTCGCCTGTTCCGCTTGGTTCGTAGCTTTTTACTTCGGGAAGGGTCAGCGGAAGCTCTGCTTCGGGGACGGGTACAATACCGCATTTTTCGCAGTGTACCAGGGGTATCGGTTCTCCCCAGTAGCGCTGGCGCGAGAAGATCCAGTCGCGTAATTTAAAATTAACAGCTTTCCGGCCGAGATTTCTTTCATTGAGCCAGGCGGTGATTTTGTCAATTGCGTCCTGTTTTCCAAGTCCGTCGAGAATTCCGGAATTAACATGCGGGCCGTCTTCAATAAAAGCTTCTTTTGTAATGTCACCGCCTTTAAGTACTTCGATGATCGGAAGATTAAATTTCCCGGCAAATTCCCAGTCGCGCTGATCATGACCCGGCACAGCCATGATTGCTCCCGTGCCGTATGAAATCAGGATATAGTCGGAAATCCATACCGGAATGATTTCATTATTTACAGGATTGACGGCATAAGTGCCGGTAAATACACCGGTTTTGTCTTTGGCGAGTTCGGTCCTTTCAAGATCGCTTTTAAGACCTGCTTGTCGGATATAAGCCTCAACTTCCGCTTTGTGTTCTTCAGCAGTGATTTTGTCAACAAGCGGATGTTCCGGAGCAAGGACCATATAGGTTGCGCCGAAAAGAGTGTCCGGACGCGTAGTGTAGACTTCTATTTCTCCTTCGCCTTTTTCAAGTCTGAATATAACATTTGCCCCTTCCGAACGGCCTATCCAGTTCCTCTGCATGGTCTTTATGGATTCCGGCCAGTCCAGATCATCAAGACTCTCAAGGAGTCTCTCTGCATATTCTGTTATTTTCAGGATCCACTGGCGGATGTCCTTCTTTTCCACAGAGCTGTCGCAGCGTTCGCAGCGCCCGTCCTTTACTTCCTCGTTGGCCAGACCGGTTTTACAGTCGGGACACCAGTTGATTGGTGTCCGGGCTTCGTAGGCAAGGCCCTTTTTATAAAGCTGAAGAAATATCCACTGTGTCCAGTGATAATATTCCGAAGTATGTGTGGAAACTTCCCGGTCCCAGTCATAACTGAGACCGATTGATTTGATCTGTTTGCGGAAGCGCTCAATATTTTTTTCGGTAGTTGCACGGGGATGAGTTCCCGTTTTTATTGCATGATTTTCCGCAGGAAGCCCGAATGAATCAAACCCCATCGGATGCAGAACATTGAATCCTTTCATGCGCAGAAAGCGGCAGTAGATGTCTGTTGCTGCATAGCCCTCGGGATGTCCGACATGCAGACCGTCCCCTGATGGATAGGGAAACATATCCAGAACATAGCGTCTTTTTTCCGGCGGGACAGACGGATCTTCAACTGTCTTAAAAGTCCTGTTGTCTTCCCAGTGTTTCTGCCATTTGGCTTCTATCTGCTTAAAAGGATAATTCTTCATATGGCGATGATAACGGGCTTGGGCTTTTGAGTCAACGGCAAAAAAAGGGGGAAATTATGAATTATAAATTATGAATAAATTCGATGAAACCGTCTGCGATCGCTGACAGTTATGACTTTCGGTGATCAATTATGATGGAAAATAAATAAGGGTGAACAAATGATTCAAATGATATTATTTTATTCATTTTGAAGGTAACGGCCTGTGTTCTGAAATTCTCGGGAAGTATTTCCCAGAACAGTTCGGTGCAGTAAAGATTGTCCCCGTTATCAAGTTCAAAACTGTTGTCAAACGGGAGTTCAAGTGTAAGCAGTCTGAATGCTTCTGTGATATAACTTTCGATCTGCTGCGGGCTGCCTTTGTAACGGACTACTATATTTGACTGCGGCTGGCTGTCAAGCAGAAAATCTGACAATGACTCAATCTGTATTCCGTCACAATCGGAAAGTGAACGCGATACACTGTGAATAACTGAAAATTCCTTATTATATTCTACAATTAAACCGCAATGGGATACATTAAGAGGGGTTTTAAGAATTTTGGTTATTATTTCACTTGCAAAACTTTTTCCCCTGCGCAGTATTATGTCACCCGGATGAAGCATGGAAAGTTCATTTTCATCCAGACTGTCCCAGGCGCTGTTTTTACCAAAGTATACTTTGGAATAAATTTTAAAACCGGCAAAAATCAGGGAGGCGGTTAAAACCAGCAGTGCAGGAATAAGAATTCGTTTTTTCATAATAAATCCGGAATTTCCGACATCCGTTTCAGAAATTCCGGCTTATATTTCGGCATGCAGGGAGAATAATTATT
>CAZKOK010000159.1:0-8191 GCA_964554355.1 uncultured Spirochaetia bacterium
AGACAACAGACTACAATTGGTATTGATATGATTATTTTGGACAGCTATGATGAATTATAAATTATGAATGGGAGAGAACCACGAATGTTTTAATATAAAGACCTGTGGAGAATAAATAATGCAGCAGGTACCAGCGATCGCTGGCACGATGATTGTGTCAAAATGGGGGTTCCGGTTATTTTTTACGATCGGATTTTTTTCCGGTTTTTCTGTCCTGTTCCCTTACGTAATCCCAGTATTCAGGAGGGGATTTTTCTTTTTCAGTTGCATCCATTTCAGCGATGGCAGCAACGGCTTTTATTTTGTCATTGATAAACTGCTGAAAGCAATTGGGAACATGATCTTTGAAATACCGGTGAAGAGTCACGCATTCAAGACATTTTCCGTACCATTCGCATTTTGTTTTCGGGCATGGACATTTCCGGTTTTCAGGATTGCTGACAATTTCTCTTATTTCCTGAACCAGTTTATAGTATTCTTCTTTTGTTTTCATAGATAATTCCTGTAAATAATATAGTAATCCATTTTAACTTTTTTACCTGTTTTAAACAAACCGAAAAAAAATAAATATATTATTAGAATATTTCCCGGAAGTCTTTTAATCATTCATTAAAACCGTTGCGCCGTTTTTCCCCGTAGCGTCGTCGCGTGATGTATTCCTGCTGTGGGTCTCCTTCAATGTGTCATTCCTCTTGTCTATAATCCCGCTTTATTCTATAGTTTGCATATCAGAAATTTCCGGGGAGAATCGGATAAATGGGAAATGATTACGATTTCACTATTCCAGTGCTTGGACCTGCAAAAATAAAATCGCCGATTGAAATGTCCACAATAATGGGTGATTCGATTGCCAATTATGTAACCGAGGAAGATGCCTATCTGTATAATATCGAAGTGAAAGCCGAAGACGGGTCCATGCTTTACACAAAACACGAGCTTCTTCAGAAAGCCGGTCCCAGGCAGAAAATCTATTTCCCGCCCGGGCATGTTAATGCTGCAATCACAACCTGCGGCGGGCTGTGTCCCGGCCTTAATGATGTTATCCGTTCCATAGTACGCTGTCTCTGGTACAGATACGGCGTCAAAAGAATTTCGGGTATCCGCAATGGATTCAGGGGCCTTCTGCCTGATTACAATCTTACTCCGGTAGATCTTGATCCCGACGCTGTCGATGATATTCACAAGGTCGGCGGAACAATTCTCGGCACTTCACGCGGCGGCGGGGACAGGGTCAGCGATATTGTCGATTCTCTTGAAAGAATGAATATAAATGTCCTTTTCAATATCGGCGGGGACGGAACGCAGAAGGGAAGTTATGATCTTGCGCAGGAAATTTCAAAACGGGGGCTCAAGATTTCTGTAATCGGCATTCCGAAAACCATAGATAATGATATTTCCTTCCTGCAGAGATCCTTCGGTTTTGAGACGGCTGTGGCAAGGGCTTCGGAAGCTGTTGCGGCCGCGCACACCGAGGCCCATTCAGCAGTAAACGGCATCGGGCTGGTGAAGCTGATGGGAAGGGAATCGGGTTTTATTGCATCTCATACAACCCTGGCTGTTCATGAAGCAAATTTCACACTTATTCCCGAGGTGCCTTTCGATCTCGATGGTCCCAACGGTATTCTGATTCATTTAAAAAAACGTCTCCAGACCCGGCAGCATGCAGTTATTGTAGTTGCCGAAGGTGCCGGGCAGGAGCATATGAAGGTCGAAGAGGGCAGGGATGCTTCGGGAAACAGACATCTGGGCGATATCGGCTATTTTCTCAAGGAAAAAATCCAGGATTATTTTAAAAGCATTAATATGGAAATAAGCATGAAATATATCGATCCCAGTTATATAATCAGAAGTTCGGTTGCTGATCCAAATGATGCTTTTTACTGTTCAAGACTGGGAAGTCATGCTGCCCATGCGGCAATGGCGGGAAAGACAGCGACCTTGATAAGCCTGGTCCATGATCAGTATGTGCATCTGCCGATCAAAATGGTTGTTTCCAAAAGAAATTACGTTGATCCGGAAGGCAGCCTGTGGCGGGACGTGCTGGGCGCCACCAGACAACCCCCATTAATGCTCAACTCGCGGTAATTATTATATCTATTCCGCAATACTG
Source organism: uncultured Spirochaetia bacterium (assembly GCA_964554355.1). GTDB lineage: Bacteria > Spirochaetota > Spirochaetia > CAZKOK01 > CAZKOK01 > CAZKOK01. The sequence goes on from CAZKOK010000159.1 coordinate 2,111, forward strand.
AATAAAGCTGAAACCGGATTTCCGGGAGTCTCTTTGAATTTCATATCATGCGAAACGATGTTATTCAGGATGACATTTTCATAACTCAGAAACAGGACCCTGTTCCATGTCCTGCTTTCCAGCCTGTTGTAGGGAACTGCAGGATCTCTTCCGTCGGGTCCGTTTGATGCTGAATCCATTTTCCAGCCTGCAGGCAGATTGTTTTCAAGGCGGTTTATTTCATCATCGCTGAAAGCGGAAAAGTCCCCTGCGAAAATAATATAGTATTTGTCTTTTTCAATGCTGTTCATGTATTCCGGTATATATTTCAGGATGGCTTTTCTTGTTTCTTCTTCAGGATATTCATTGGTTCCGCAGTTTATTATCAGCCAGTATTTGTCTTTTTCTGATGATTCGAATGATGTAATCTGGAAGAAATATCGAAACCCGTTTTTATCATCTGTAAATTCGGGATAATGACTGCTGCATTCACTGACCGGGATCCCGGCCATAACTGTCATTCCTTTTTCCATCTTCCCATTAAGGATGGAAGATATTGCTGAATTTTTATATCCGTTTGCATAATAAATATTGTATTCCGGAGCAGAATCAGCAATAAGCCGGGCATTGTTTGATGTGGTTTCCTGCAAAAGCAGAATATCGGCAGGCTGACTGTCCAGAAAATCAAGGAAAAACCTGATATCATCCTTTTTAACCGGCTTTATCCCTGCATTGGAGTTTTTAATCGCAAAATCAGCATCTTTGCTGAAATAACCGGTATTCCAGGAGACTATGTGCAGGCCGCCTGGATTTGTCTGTTCCAGGCTGTTATCTGCAAGAGGAAGTATCTGTCCGAAAACCGAAGGAGAATATGGTCTGAATCCAGGAACAGCCAGTATAACGGCAAAAATCACAAATAAGCATATTATACCTGTAAAAAGATGTTTAATTTTCACAATATTCTCCCGATTAACTCAGTTTTTTTGTAACTTTTCCCTTATAAAATGGTTTTCGTTATAGCAAGTGAGCAGAGGACTTTTTCATCGATCTCCTTTATATTTCCCCTCAGGGTTTTGCTCCCTCCTTTCCCCTGAGGGGCTTTTTTTATACTTTCAGCAGGTTTGCATACTCATTAAGGGCATTGTCGCTGCCGGTCCCTTCAAGGACCTGTTTTGTGAGGATTTTTCCAAGCTGGACCCCTTCCTGATCAAAAGAATTGATATTCCATGCAAATCCCTGAAACATTACCTTGTTCTCGTAATGGGCAAGAAGCGCACCGAGTACAGAAGGCGTCAGTCTGTCCGCGAACAGAAGGCTGGAAGGTCTTTCGCCGGGAAAGTTTTTATTCAGGTTGCTGTCTTCCTTTCCTTTGGCAAATGCAGCAATCTGGGCGCAGAGATTGGCATTGAGTTTCTGCTGGCTTGTGCTTCCGACATCTTTCCTGTCAAAGCCTGTCTGATTTTCCAGGAATCCTATAAACTGAAGCGGAATTATGTCTGTCCCCTGATGAAGAAGCTGGAAAAACGAGTGCTGCCCGTTGGTGCCCGGTTCTCCGAAAATGGCCGGTCCGGTAGCATAGTTAACAGGATTCCCTTCCCTGTTAACTGATTTACCATTGCTTTCCATGTCAAGCTGCTGAAGATGGGCAGGGAATCTGCTTAATGCCTGGCTGTAGGGAAGAATTGCCGTAGACGGAAATCCAAGTATGTTTCTTTCATAAATTCCGAGCATTGCATCCAGAAGGGCTGCATTTTTTTCCATGTCCGGATTAAGGGCGTTTTTATCTGCTTTATTTGCCCCTGACAACAGCTGGGAAAAAACTTCGCGTCCGAAAGCAAGCGTCAGCACGGTTCCGCCGACAGCGCTGGTTGATGAATATCTTCCTCCGATAAAATCATCAATATAAAATGAATCAAGATAATCGGACGAATAAGCCATCGGACTTGTTTCACTGGTAACTGCAATGATGTGCTTTGAAGGATCAAATCCTGAGATGCTGCTTTTTTCCAGTTTTGAAAGGACAAGATTTTTATTTGTCAGGGTTTCCTGGGTGGTGCCGCATTTTGATACGATTATGAAAAGTGAAGATTCGAGATCAAGATTTTCAAGTACCTCAAATGCATCATCCGGATCAACGTTGGAGATAAAACGGGCTTCCATTCTTATCAGGCCTTTTGCGGCTGCATAATTCTTCAGGGCAAGATACAGGGTCCTCGGCCCCAGGTCAGATCCTCCGATACCTATCTGAACAACAGTTTTGAATTTCCTGCCTGTAGACCCGCAGATCGATCCGGAGTGGACTTTTTCGGCAAACTTATAAATACGGTTCTGCTGTTTCTGATAGAATTCCCTGAGATCTTTTCCGTCATAAACAACATCATTTCCGGACTTGCCTCTTGTCAGCTGATGCAGGACTTTTCTCTTTTCACCTGTATTGATTATTTCGCCGTCGAGAAGCATTTTATATTTCTGTACAAGCTTTTGCTCATCCGCCAGGGCTTGAAGCAGTGAAAGGATTTCATCGTTCACTTTTTTTGCCGCATAGTTGTAACTAAGCCCGGCCCCCGCAGGAGCATTGTATTCCCTGACTCTTTCAGCATCGAGCAGATGTTTTAGCGAAAGATCCGCTTTGTATTTTTTCAGTTTTTCATAATTTTCACATTTATCAATATTGTTGAACTTTATATCCTTCATATTTCTGTCCCTTTTCCTTATTCATAATTTTCCATTTATAATTAATCATTATCCTTCGTTTCTTCAAACAGCTCAAGATTCGGTTTGTCGTCTTCATTTTCCGGCTGGTTCACGAGGATTTCGATTTTCCGTTCGGCTTTTTCAAGGTCTTTTTCGAGAGATTTTGCAAGTTTTATGCCTTCCTCAAAATACTTAAATGCTTCATCAAGCGAAATGCTTCCTTCCTTAAGCCTGTCGTTAAGTTCTTCGAGTCTTGCCAGTCGGGTTTCAAAATCCTTCATTTTTTCACCTCTGCTTTTAATTTTCCTTTTGAAAGAACAATACCAAGACTTGTGCCTTCCGGGGCCCGGTCAGCATCTGTTATTATTTCCCCGCTTTCTTCAAGCGATACAATTGAATAGCCGCGTTCCAGAACCTTGCCCGGCGATACGGCCTCCAGCTGCCTGCGCAGTGATTCGGTCTTCTGTTTTGCCTGCTTTATAATAAAATCCATATTTGTCAGAAGCGTTTCCTTTTCGTCATCAAGCTTAAGCATCAGCGGCTGCATTATTATCCTTATTTCCCGTTCAAGACTGCCGGGGGTGAAGGAGGATGTCAGCTGCTTTATCCGCTCCATCCTTTCAATCATATTGCGGACAAGTTCGCTGTGCAGTCCGGAAACTCTTAAGCTTATCTCTTCCCTGTCTGCGCTGACCAGTTCGGCAGCGGCCGACGGGGTTGCAGCCCGCAGATCAGCCGCAAAATCGCATAATGCAAAATCGATTTCATGCCCGACCGCGGAAATTACCGGAATCGAACAGCCGGCAACAGCCCGGACGACTGATTCCTCGGAAAAAGGCAGCAGGTCTTCCAGGGAGCCGCCTCCGCGTCCTATAATTATCACATCTCCAAGATTATACTTCTCAGCTCTTTTTATCTGTGCGGCAATTATATCGGCCGCTTCATTGCCCTGGACCGGTGCCGGCAGAATTACCACATCCAGAGAAGCATTTCTTCGTCCTATGACCCTGAGTATGTCCCGGACAGCAGCACCGGTTGGCGAACTTATTACCGCAATTCTGGAGGGGATCAGGGGGAGTTTCTTTTTCCGTTCCGGGGCAAAAAGACCTTCAGCTGCAAGTCTTTGTTTCCTTTTTTCCAGCATTGCCAGGATCTGCCCCTGTCCGGCCTGTTCCATGCTTTCGCAGATTATCTGATATGAACCCCTCTGGGCATATACCGAAACAGAACCACGGATCCGGACCAGCACTCCGTCTTCCGGTTTGAAATCAAGACCGAATATCCTGTTTTTAAACATGACAGCCTGGATTACAGCATATTCATCTTTCAGGCTGAAGTAGAGGTGGCCGGTGCTTGATGGACGGAAATTGGAAATCTCACCCTCTACCCAGACCTGCCGAAAACCCTGTTCAAGAAGCCCTTTTATCTGATTTGTTATTTCAAAAACCTGAAGAGGTCTGTCCATATCTGGAGATTACACTGTTTAAGCCCAAAATTCAATTTGTGTCCCTGATTATTTACGGAATTTGTTCAGTATGTTTTTTATGCAGTTTATTATAATGAGAATTTGTGCTATGACTGTTAACAAGGGCCTGAAAAGAGGCCGATAATAATTAAATGAAGAATATATCTGTTTTATTTGCGTCAAATATAAGTAAATATGTCCTTGAACCTGTTATTTCAGGTAAAACCTCACTTGAGTGTACGGCAGAGTTCGCAGGCAGCCTTCCGGATGTTGATAAAAAGTATATTTTCTGCAATTCCGGTCTTAAAGTCCCTGAAGGATTCACTGCAGTGGAAAAGGAGAAGTGGACTGTTCCCGATCTGATTTCCGCTTTTAAAAGCATCTGCCCGAAGGACGGCAATATCTTTTTCATGTTTGCTGATTCTCCACTTCTTAATTCAGAAATTACCGACAGAATGTATAAAAACCACTGCAGATTCCTTTCCCAGTATACTTACGCTGACGGGTATCCGGCAGGCCTTGCTCCGGAGATAATCAGCCAGGAAATTCTTGAAGCCCTTCTTGTTCTTTCAAAGGATTTTAAAGACGGAATTGATAAAAAGACTGTTTTTGCTGTTATTGAAAAAGACATAAACTCTTTTGATCTGGAGACTGAAATTGCGCCCGAAGATCTGCGTCTTTACCGGGTAAGCCTTACTTCAGACAACAGAAGGAATTTTAATATCCTCAAATCGTTTGTTGAACATAATGCTACAGCTGAAACGGATATAATTAAAACTGTAACCGGCAATGAAGAGCTTTTGCGCAGCACCCCCGCTTATTTCTCTGTTCAGATTATTTCCCGCTGTCCCCAGAAATGCAGTTTCTGTCCATGGCCGGAAATAAATCCCGGACTGATGAATGATGAAACGGTCATGAAAGCTGAGGATTTTCGGGTAGTGCTTGAAAAGATTTCAGCGATTGCAGAGGATGCCGTTATTAGTATTTCCTTATGGGGAGAACCGTCTCTGCATCCGGACATAGCAGGAATAGTTTCCATGGTGCTTTCGTATGCTGAATTCAGACTTGTTATTGAAACATCCGGTATCGGCTGGAAAAATGCTGATATTGATAAAATAGGAAGCATGGACAGTTCACGTATTATCTGGATTATCTCTCTTGAAACCGGCGACCCTGCAGTATACAGAAAGCTGCGCGGCGAAGGCCTGGATGAAGCCGCCGGTTTTGCCGCAAAAATGATTGCTGATTTCCCTGACAGCGTTTACGTACAGGCAGTAAGAATGAAAGAGAGTGAAGAAGCGCTTGAAGGTTTTTACCGTTTCTGGAAACAAAAAACAGAAAAAATGATTATACAAAAATATGATCACTTTTCCCATTTTCTTCCGGAACGCAAGGTAACGGATCTGTCCCCCCTTTCCAGGATGACCTGCTGGCATTTAAAAAGAGATATGAGTATTCTGATTAACGGAGATGTCCCTGTATGCAGGGAAGACCTGAAGCCGGAGAATGTTCTGGGAAATATTTTCAGGTCGGATATTTCCGGAATCTGGAGTAAGGGCGAGGATTTTTATAAAAAACATATTGAAGGAAAACTGCCGCAGATCTGCAGAGATTGTGATGAGTACTATACCTACAACTTTTAAAAATACCAAAGTTCCGTACACGGTGGTCTGCGGACAGAAGACAAATACAGCCGGAGAAATAGGATTTACACTGCTTCTCCTGAACAGGGGCGGGCGCCCTTTCAAGTCTTCTGTACTGAGTGATCTGGAAAGACTGAATTTTGATGAAATCATATCAATCGAAGGCCCCCATATGTCGCATGATGTTGAAGGGCTTTCCAGACAATTCCCGCGGATCAGGTTTCTGATTCTGCATGAAGATGTAACCAATCGGAAGAGCGTCGTGTAGGGAAAGAGTGTGGCGTTATGTGTAGATCTCGG
>CAZKOK010000160.1:0-8167 GCA_964554355.1 uncultured Spirochaetia bacterium
CAAGTCCCGGTCCGCATGGATGTTCAGTCAGGGGGTTGTCCAGGCCGGTGAAGCTGTTATTAACCCCGGCAGTGCTGATGCTGTAGCTGCTGCAAGTGAAGCTGTTGCAGAAGCAGCGCCTGCGCTTACCCAGGCTGCGGCTGATGCCGTTACAGCTGCATCTGATGCTGTAGCGGAAGTTGCTAATCAGGCTGTAACAGCCGCCGGTACCCAGACAGCCGATGGTTTTCACACAGTATGGGACCTGAGCAAACCGATTTTTTCGCCTGATTCAGCCTTTGTTACATGGTTCAGGCATACATTTATGGATGGAATCGCTGCAAAAATAAATTTCGGGGTTTTCCAGGTAATGATTGTCTTTGTGGAACTTGCACTCGGACTTGCTATTTTCGGCGGATTTCTTACACTGCCGGCTGCTGTGGTTTCAATCGGAATGTGTCTTGTATTTACATGTTCAGGAATGTTCAGCTGGACCCAGCTGTGGTTTGTATTCCTTGCAATCGCCCTGATCGGCGGGGCAGGCAGGTCGTTCGGAATGGACCATTATCTGTCACCGGTACTCGGCAGATTCTGGGTTAAAACCAGGTTTGCAAAACGGACCTACCTGTATGCAGGTGAACCGAAGGAAAAGAAACGCCGGAAACTGAAAAAGAACGGAAAATGAAGACTGTAAAAGCCGGGACATCAGCAATTACGCAGACCGAACAATGGATTTGTACAGAACTTGAATATGTCCATCACCTTATCCGCTTTATATTCAATGAAGAAGCTGCCCTTACTCCGGGAATCAGATTTCAGCTTGACAATCTGACAGAATCCAGGGGCAAGATGCTCCGGCCGCGGCTTGTGCTTCTCGGAGCACGAATTGCCCTTGGAGAGGAATATGATTATTCTTCACTCGATTTTCCCGAAACTGAATTCAGCAATACTGTACTGGAAAATATAAGAGGCGGTCTGCAGGACCAGATCAGGAAACGGAAATACAGAATAAGCAAAGAAAGCGAATTTGAAAAATGGAAAATCAAAGTTCCGTTTCCCGGCGGTCTGACCAACCGGATTTATCTTATTGCAGCGGCCATGGAAATACTTCATATGGCGACGCTTGTTCATGATGACGTAATAGATAATTCGTCCACCAGACGGGGGAGACCATCTGCAAATGCCATGTCGGGAAACAGCCGTGCGGTACTTCTTGGTGACCTGCTTTTTACCCTGTGTCTCTCGCTTGTTAATGAAAGCGCATCTGCACATACCGGCCGGATATTATCTGAATCATTAAGGCTCATTGTACGCGGAGAACTGCTGCAGACAAAGGACAGGGAAAATTTCCGCAATCACATTCATAATCCGCGTAAAAGAAGATATCTGAAAGTGATAGCCGGAAAAACGGCCATGCTTTTCGGCCTTTCTCTTGTTTGCGGTGCATCAGAATGCGGAGCAGAAGAAAGATTACTGGAACTACTCGGCAGGATAGGATTTTTTACCGGACTTTCCTTCCAGATCAAAGATGATGAACTTGATTACCTTGCGGATGAAACCAAAACAGGAAAACCTCCGGGACAGGACATCAGGGAAGGGAAAATAACACTGCCTGTGATTTTTGCCCTGAATAATAAGGACCAGAAGAAGAATTCATTAAAACAGGAAATGTTATCGGCAATAGAAGATTTCCGTGCCGGAGAAGAATACAAGCTGCAGAAAATAACAAAGATGATTTCCGGACTCGGAGGTTTTGAATCTGCCCGCAGCATTGCCGGGATTTATCTGAAACGGGCATCCAGACATCTGAAAGAGCTTGAATCAAAAATAACCTGTCCGGGATGTACATTTCTTGTCAGGAAGCTGTTTGATTTAATGGAATCCAGAAAGAGCTGATTTTATGGAGCTTCACCCGGTTTTAACAAAGCACGGAAATTGTTATTGGCAGGATAAATACAGACCCGGATGCGGGTTTGCCTATTGTAAAATGGGGACAGACCCGTTTGATATGTTTTTCAAGGAGAATTCAGATGCCGAAAACCCTGAAAATGCCTGTTGCTGCTTTCTTTATTACAGTACTTATGGCCTGTACTCATACAGGTATCAGCAGTCTGGAACCTGTTGCAGGCCGGCCGATCCTGAAAAACGGAACTGTCATGACAAGTTTCGGGACCCTGCTGCGCGGGCCATGCTGGTCGCTTGATGCTTCAGGGCAGCTGCCCGACAGGGAATCTGTAAGGGAAATAAAGAAATTCGGCATGAATTCCCTGCATGTATATGTGGAACGGCATGATTCGGGTGTGCCTGCCGGTTCTTATGTTGAACAGGCGGATAAATTAGCGGAGTGGTGCGGTGAGGACGGGATCTACTGTGTAATGGTAATAGGCGGCGGAAGTCATGACGGGAATTTTGATCTGGTTTTCGCACGTAAATTCTGGGAAACCTACGCTCCGCGTTACCGGGACATGCCCTGGGTAATATATGAAATTCACAATGAACCTGACAGGAAATGGGCGTCCCCCTATGAACCTGAAACCATGGCAATGGAACAGGAGATGTACGATCTTATCCGTAAACATGCTCCGGATACAATGGTCCTTCTTTTTACAGTCGGAGCACAATCCAGGGGAGAGGATGTAATCAGTGATGTTAATAAGCTTGATGTTGACTGGAGTAATGCGGCTGTCGCATTTCACGGATTCGGCGGGACATCTGTTGATATGGTCCAGCCCCTGAAAGATGCCGGAATCAGTATCATCTGCACAGAACTGGGGATTACGACTTCATTTTCCAATGAACAGGTCGATCCCGGAGCTGTTGATATTTGTGAACGCTGCGGAATTTCCTGGCTTGTATTTATGCCCATCAATAAAGGATATCTGGACAGCTGGAGATTCAAAGAGGAACTTGACAGGAGAAACGTCGGCTGGACTCCTGACTTCGGAAACTGGCCTTCCGGTCCGAAAGAATATACTCCTGCGGAAAATCTTGCGCTTGGCAAAAAGACAATTGTTTCATCCGAAGAAAATTACATGGGAACCGGCAGAATGCTTAAGGGCGAATATGCAGTTGACGGTCTCGATTACACCCGCTGGGGATCCGCGTTTGCCGATAATCAATACATTATTGTCGATTTTGAAAAACCGGAAAAATATGACCTGATTGTTATCCAGTGGGAGGGGCAGTGGGCTGTTGACTATGAAATTCAGGTTTCTGATGACATGAAAAACTGGAAAACAATCTATTCCGAAGATAATTACAAAGGACCGGGTCATCCCAACTATTTGAGACAGCGGATTCCTGTGAACGGTGAGGGGAGGTATCTGAAGCTTTTCCTTAAGAAAAGAAGAATGCAGTGGGGATTTTCCATGTATGAGCTTGAAGTTTTTTTTCAGGAGAATTATAAACAGGATTGATCTATTTCTTGCCATATAAGTCTTGCAGATTTACAATGATAGCAGATGAAAATTATTGAACGGATCAGCAAGTCGTTTCTGATACAGCTTCTGATCAATATCGTGCTTTATTCGTTTTATGCAGCCGTGCTCGGGCTTTCTCTTTTCCCGTCAGTTCTGGTAATTTGCCTTTCCTTTGCAAAACTGATTCAGAGCGGAGGGGGCGCTATTCCGCAGATTCTGCTTTTCGCGGTAATTGCAGGCGCATCGGTTTATCTTTTCTTTATATGTTCAATAGTAATAATGGGGCTTTTTATCCGCCTTATGTCTCTCGGGGTCAAGGAGGGCGTCTATCGGAACCCGAGTTTTACCCTGCTGCGCTGGCTTATGTATTCCGGGATATATAACATGATGGTGACAATGGTTCTTCCCGTTATTCCGATGAGTTTTTTCTCAAATTTTTTCTTCAGGCTGATCGGATGCAGAATTGGTAAAAATGTCTGGATAAACAGCTGGATGCTGAATGATGCATATCTTCTGACAATAGATGACAATGTAATCATCGGCGGGCAGACGGATATTTCCTGTCATCTGTTTGAAAACAACAGGCTGATCCTTAAAAAAATCCATATAGGAGAAGGCTCGGTTATAGGCGCGCACTGTTATATTTCGCCGGGAGTTAAAATCGGGAAAGGATGTGTAATCGGGCTTGGATGCTATATAAGACAGGACAAGGAAATTCCCGACTATTCAAAAATAACCTCAATCTCGAATGTATCAATAAAGACTGCAAGAAAAATAGAAAAAGGCGATATATAATTATTCAGCCTTTTCCATCTGCAGTTTCTTTTCCTTTATTTCCTGATATTTTTCTTTTGTAATCGGATAGAATGCAAGCACGATTATTCCTGCTGTGAAAAATACTACAGGAATCGGTCCTGCCAGGATCCTTATTCCGGTAATTGAAGATGCACTTTGCGCCTGTTCCGGAACATATCCGAAAATATCAAGGATTTTCCCGCTCAGGAATAGTGCGAAAGCCTGACCGAGTTTGCTTGCAAACATCCAGATGCCGTAGAATACTCCTTCTTTTCTTTCTCCGGTGACAACATGATCATAATCAACGATATCAGGGATTATGGAGTAGGGCATAACATACTGGGTGGCCAGGCCGATTCCTGCTGCTGCCATGCAGACATAGGAAAGATTCAGGCTTTTGGGGGCAAGAAAGAAAAACAAAATTACTGCACCGGCGAAAATTCCCATTCCGATATTGTAGGAAAGCTTTTTGCCGATTTTCTCCGATATTTTCACCCAGACAACAATGAACAGAAGCGAAGAACCAAGAAGAAAAACCAGTGCAAGCTGGAATTTGTCCTCGGCGTTGTGAATGTATTTATAAAAATAAATAAGTGAACTCTGGATAACAGTTATGCCTGTTATGTGGCAGGTCCAGGGAATAAGCGCTTTGCGGAATACCGGGGATTTCAGTGCCTGAAGATTGGTCTTAAGGAAATTACTCTTCTGTTTCGGACCTCTGAACGGTTTTTCCTTTATTCCGATAACAGTTGCGAGTGCCGTAACCATTATTATGAAACCGAGTACCCCGCCGGTACCCGTCCAGCCTAGAGCACCAACCAGAGGCAGAACAATGCCTGCCCCGACAAAGGTACCGACTACGGCGAATGACATCCGGTAGCCGTTCAGAACAGTCCTTTCCTGATAGTCATCCGTAAGTTCGGGGGTAAGGGCGCTGTAAGGTATGTTAATTAATGTATAGGCTGTATTTACCAGACAGAAAATCAGTGCCGCCCACAGAAAAAGTACCGCCTGACCTGTAAAAGGCGGCTTTGTGAATATGATTATCATGAAAACAAAACAGCTGATGCTTCCCCAGAGGATGTAAGGCCTTCTGCGGCCCATTTTGTGTTTTGTCCTGTCCGAAAGATAGCCGACCAGCGGATCGCTTACCGCGTCCCACAGTTTTCCGATCAGCAGGGCGGCCCCGGCAAGAGAAGCCCCCAGCAGCACCTTGTCCGTAAGAAAATTAAGCAGGTAGAAACCCATAACCGTAAAAAAAAGATTGCCGCCAAGATCGCATATGCCGTATGATATTTTGGTTTTAAGTGATAATTTATTCATTTTTTTCCCTGCAGAATATTACCATGATATCGGCTTCAGGGGAATTTTTTTTGTTCCGCTGCGGCAGTTCAAAATGATGTTCGCTGATAACGAAGGAACTTTCACTAAACAAAAAGCAGTCCAGATAAAAAAAACATATGAAAACAAATAAATTCTTTCGGGTAGTCTGCCTGTATGGTATGGGACCATAATGACTGTATGAGGAGAGGTTATGAGAAATTTATTAAAGAAAATACTGTATATAATCCTTGTTTTAGCAGCAGGCTGTGCCGGATCTGCAGGGTACCGGAAGATGTCTGATCTGAGCGCAGCTGAAACAGTAAAGGACATGAAAATCGGCTGGAACCTGGGAAACAGTTTTGATGCCGAAGGCGGGGAAACGGGCTGGGGGAATCCTCCGGTAACCGCGGAACTGATAAAAACCGTTTCCGGGCTTGGTTTCGGCGCTGTCCGCATTCCCGTTACATGGTCGCTGCATTTCGGACCGGGACCCGATTACCTGATTGATCCTGAGTGGATAGCCCGGGTTGAGGAAGCCGTTCGTTATGTTATTGATAACGGCATGTACGCAATTATAAACCTGCATCATGACGGTGCGGACGGCTATCAGGCAGTAGAGTGGATTACACTCAATGACAAGGACGGCGCTGTTACAGAAGAGAACAATCAAAAAGTCCTGGACCAGTTTATTAAAATCTGGACGCAGATAGCTGAATATTTCAGGAATTACAATGAAAAACTGATTTTCGAAGCGATGAATGAAATCCATGACGGATATGGACTGCCCAAACCGGCTTATTATGATATTGTCAATAATCTGAACCAGGCGTTTGTGGACACCGTAAGGGCCTCAGGCGGCAATAATGACAGAAGGACCCTTATCGTGCCCGGATACAATACCAATATAGACTACACAGTCAAAGGATTCAAACTCCCCCTGGATACAATACCGGAAAGGCTGATCCTTTCGGTGCATTATTATGATCCCTGGAATTTCAGCTCCGGCCAGACGAAGGTCTGGGGAAAAGCATACAAAGGCAATGACGGATGGGGACAGGAGAAATATGTCAGGGATGAATTTGACCTTCTGAAAAAAACATACATCGATAAAGGAATTCCGGTGATAATCGGAGAATACGGCGCGGTCCATCTTGATGGTTCGGAAAATTACCGCCGCTATTATCTGGAATATGTAACCAAAGCGGCTTTTGACAGGGGAATAACCGTGTTTTACTGGGACAACGGCGGAATGGGCAGCGGAAATGATAAATTCGGGTTGATTGACAGAAATACGAATGAAGTCATTCATGCCGATGTTACTGATGCGATTATGAAAGCGGTAAATTCCGGCTATTCACTGGAGGATGTGGAACTGCCGGAATAATCGGGTCTGTCCCCAATAGTTGGGAAATCCGCTAAAATTTATGAAAATTATTCTGAGAAAAATACTTTGGTATTGATCTAATTGAATTCATTTATTAGAATCAGTTTAAAAGGAGATTGTTATAATGAATAAAAAAATCTTACTTATTTTAACAGTTATTTTCACCTGCTCAATTACATTTTTCGGATGCGGCGGGTCCGGTTCCAAAGATTCAGCTTCAGTTCAGGCGCCGGTATCTGACGGATCAGAAGATTTGAAAATTGATTTCCAGCTGAACACCAGGGCAGCTGATTCCGGCAATTATTTTACTTTCACTGGACTTATCCGCTATATGACAGCAGACAAGGACCATTTTGATGAAGCAACCGGTGCTTCCGCTCTCGGAAGTACTCATCTTTTTCATGCTTATCAGTATGATGTTGAAGGTAAAGCCACAATGCCGACAACATTAAGAGGATTATATCTTTTTGCAGTTAATCCGTTTGATCAGGTTGAATCTGACGGCCTTGCTGCATCAAAAGCAGCTGACGGAACAATTACAGTTCAGTTCCTGCACCGCGGTACAGCATACGGATTGGTTACAGATAAAAACGGTAATATTTCACTGCCGAACGGTAAATTTGCATCCAGAGTCGTCGGTTATGTCCCCAGCGGAGCACCCCAGGTAATCAGCTCGGATTTCTCATCTGACAAGACTGCGTCAGGGATCATGTGGAACAAGGTTTGGGATACCAAAGTGGCTTCAGGTACGGTAGTTACAGAAGGCGTTGACAAGAAAACAGGCCCTGTCATGGATGATTTTGCCGCAGCTGATTCAATGTACTATTTTGACGGAACACTGAAGGTTACACTCGAAAATGGTATTCTGAAAATAAACGGTGTTCTGACTGCTGTTGCGCGCTGACAATTCAGAGTAACTGCTTATTTAAGGCTGTCACCGCAATTCCGGTGACAGCTTTTTTTATGATCGCGCTGATATAAGGTCGGGCAGAAAGACCATTCCGGAGCCTTCAGCGCTGCAGTTCTCTTATTCCGGCCGGCAAGACTTCAGCTTATTAAGTTATGTCCTGATGATACTCCTGCAGGGTTTTTACTTCGCGGCTTTTTCCCCTGCATGCCTTGATTCCCATGGCAGCGGCATCAGCGGCTTCGATTGTCGTAATATAGGGTACGTTATATCTTATAGCCGCTTTCCTGATTTCCGAATCGTCATATTCGCTTACGATACCATGCGGAGTATTAATCAGCATCTGAATCTCTCCATTGG
>CAZKOK010000161.1:0-8160 GCA_964554355.1 uncultured Spirochaetia bacterium
GGCCTGTCAAACAGGATGCTTGTGTTCAGGGCGAAAGTATAAAGAGCTTTCCAGTCTTCCTGCCCGGCATACCACTCTGCAAGGTGTTCCGCCGCCATTGAGCTGAATTTCCCGTCATCTTCCTCAAGGCCTGCCTGATAATACATAATCCTTTCATAATTGCCGAAATCTTCATTAATAAACCTGCGCAGGCCGAGAAACCAGGCTGCCCCGTCACCGAGATTTCTGTCAATCTTTTCAAGATTTTCAATTTTCTCTTCAGAAAGATCAAGGTAATCAATTTTACTGAAATCCCTGTTTTCTATGTCTGAAATAAACCTGCTTGCCCTGTATCCCCAGATATCCGTGCTGGAACAGGAAAAAACGAGAAAAACTGCTGCAATTATACAAAGAATTCTGCACATATTTAAATCAGCCGTTTTGAGTGAAGCAGTAATTCATTTTTTATATTCTCTTACGCCGCTTAAGGCTTGCCCGGGATAGAAATTCTGAATCCCCAGTAAATCAGATCCGGGTCCTTTATTATATCATTTTCATTTGCAATGGAAGGATATTTCCAGGGATCACCGTAAAATCTTTCAGAGATGTCCCACAAAGTATCGCCTTTGCGGATAAGATAATCAGTCCCGGGGCCGCCTGAAGCAGCTGCAGTGCTTTCGGCTGCCTGCGTTTCCGCCGCTGTCGTATCAGCGGCCGGAGCCGGTGCAGCTTCGGTTGTTTCCTGGCTCTGAACAGTTTCTGCTGTTTCGGAATCTGCCGGGTCTGCCGGCACAACGGTTTCCTGTGCTGCAGCAGATGTATCGCTGCCTGATGATGACTGGGCATCCACATCGGCTACACTTGTAACATTGTTGTCTGCTTCCATATCATCGGTTCCGCTGCCGCCTTTACCGAAAAGATTTATTCCGAGAATAATCAGGGCCCCGATTATTGCCAGTCCGAGTATTACGAACAGAATAATCATAAGGGGGTTCTTCTTTTTCTGCGGAACTTCATAAGAACTGGCGATAGTCGCTTCCGGCGGATCTGATGTAAGCTTGCTCTCTTCTTCGGGAGTCATAAGGTCTTCGGTATCCATACTCTGGTCTATTTCAAAATCAGGTTCATCATAGGTATGTTCTTCATCCAGCGAATCAAGACTCAGGCTTAAGCTCTGGCTTTCACCTGTAACCACATCGCTGGCTTTTGCATCCAGATTTCCTTCTTTATCCAGTCCCACAAACAGTTCTATTTCGGGAACACCCTTTTCTGCAGGTTCAATATTATCAATCTGAAGACTTCCGATATATGTCGCATCTTCCAGGGACTTCCCTGCCCCCCGGTACAGATCAATCTGTACGTTTTCCTGATTATCATTAACTGTAGTTAAAACAAGCCGCTTCCTTTTTTTGGAATTGTCTTCCAGAATCGGAAAATAAGAACCATGTGCGATCTTTATTCCAATTGTTGATTCGTTCACAGATACTCCTCCGTTTACAAATTCAGCCTATATCCGGGAACTCTTTTTGTCAATCATTTTTCAGGAACCCGTCAATACCTCTATTATATACAATTTTCACAGAAAACAGGAAAGTGAGGCATAAAATTTTAATTTTATGCCTGATTTTTGTTCATAACAGCAAGGCTATCACTTAAATATGAATTTCTGTTTCTTGACATTACATAAGGCTGCACATAATATTATCATTATGATGGATTTACTTCCCATTATTATTCCTGTAGCTGTAGTAATAATAATCGGGCTGATAATCTTTTCAATTAATTTTAATAAAGAAAAGGTTAAAAAAAGAAAAAAACCAAAAAAGCAGAAAGACAGGAATACCATTCTTAAAGACGCCAACAGAAAACTGGCGCAGAATCCCAAGGATTCCGAAGCCCTTCTTTCGCTGGGGAATCTCTACTATTCGGAAGAAGCGTGGGAAAAAGCCATGCGTACTTTCGGTGTTCTTGTTGATATGTGCGCCACCAATTCCGATCTTGATGAATTCGATATAACCACAAAATACGGACTTTCGGCGATGAGGGTCGGTGACCATGAGGAAGCCTATAAAAGCCTGGTGATTGCCCGGACAATGAATGACGAGGTATTTGAAGTCAATTTTAATCTGGGTTACCTCGAATACCTGCGTAAAAATTATGAAAAAGCCGCCGGTCTTCTTTCGGCAGCAGTAAAGGAAAAATCCGAGCATGTGCCCAGCCTTAAGCATTTCGGGCTCAGTCTTTTCAAGCTTAAAAAGTACCAGGAAGCGCTTGTGATGCTCCGGAAGACCCTGGACCTCGAACCCGATGACAAGGAAGCCCTTTTTATGATGGCGCAGTGCTATTTCTACCTCGGACAGAGTGATAAAGCCATTAAAATATTCACTCATCTGCGTCCGGATCCGAAAATGGGCCCAGGCGCAGCGCTTTTTGCCGGGACCATAAACCTTAACTCGCGGCAGTTCGACAAGGCAGTAATGGATTTTGAAATCGGCCTGCGGCACAAGGACATTAAGCGCGATACCGAAATGGAACTGAAATACAGGCTGTCCGCCGCCTACATCAAGCAGCAGGAACTGTCACTTGCATTGAAAATACTGAAAGAAATCCAGGAAGTTATTCCCGGATACAGGGACGTGCAGCAGCAGATTGACCATTATTCCGAACTCAATGCAAACGCAAACCTCCAGACCTTCCTGATTGCCGCAACTTCCGAATTTGTCACCCTCTGCAGGCGTGTGGCAATATCCTTCTTCCCGAACGCCAAGGTAAAAATAGTCGACATATCAGTACAGAAAGCCGAATACGCTGACATCATTGCCGAAGTAAATGCAAAAAAATGGGAAGATGTTGTGGTGTTCCGTTTTGTCAGAACGACAAATACTGTCGGCGAACTTCTTCTGCGCGACCTCTATACGAAGATCAAGGAAGTCAAGGCAGGCCGCGGCTTCTGCATCACCGCAGGAAACTTCACAGAAGGCGCGGTCCAGTTCGTTGAAGCCCGTCTGATAGACCTTATCGAAAAGGAAGCCCTTCTCAACAAACTCCATATCCTGGACAGCGCGAAAGCCTCGCTCGTGGAATAATAATAGCTCACGCAACGACGCCACGACACTACGCAGGGCAAAATAATTGAAAATATTAACGGCTTCCGTGTAATATAATTTTCTCACGGAAGCCATTATTTTTTTTACCAATCACGCCCGTAGCGTCGTAGCGTGAGGTATTTTGACGTCTGCATCATTTGCCTGTTATTTTATTTTCACGATGCACCTTTGCTCATCAAGAAAAGGCACTTCAATTTTGACAAGTTCTGTTTTGTATGCTGAAAACAGGGCCATTTCTTCGCGGGCCTTATCATAGCGGCCTTTGAAAGCAATCAGCTCTGTCCCCGTTTGCAGGTGTTTTTCGAGAAGCGTTTTTATTTCCCGGAACGGGCGGAAGGCGCGGAAGGTTATTACATCATATTTTTCGGTCAGATCGCCAGCATCAACAGCAAGAGATCTGACTCTGCCCCCAATGCCCAGGAGGGCGATGCAGTTTTCGAGGAAGGCGGCGCGGGACTGCTTAAGTTCGACAAGGTCGATCAGGGATTCGGGGAAATAAACCGCAAGCAGAAGTCCGGGAAAGCCTGCGCCGGAACCGAGGTCGGCGCATTTCCGGCCGTTCAGGCCCGGGAAATAAGGAAAGGCGGCAAAACAGTCAAGAAAATGCCTTATGACAAGATCGTCTCCTTCGGCATTCACAAGCCCGCATTTTTTCCAGAGATCAAGTTCATTAAGTATTATTTTTATCTGATCCGACTGTTCTGAACCGAGTGCGATTCCGGCTTTTTCAAGCCCCGCAATTAAAAGCTTCACTTTCTGTTCCGCCTGGTCAGAAGGACCATCAGTACGGCGATATCAGAATTCCTTACACCCGAAATGCGGGAAGCCTGGCCGACCGAAAGCGGCCGGATCTGTTCGAATTTCTCGCGTGATTCCTTTGATATTTCCTTTATTGACCTGTAATCAAAATCGTCAGGTATTCTGACTTTTTCCATCTTTTCAAAACGGCGGATCTGTCTGTCCTGTCTTTCTATATAGCCTTCATATTTTATGTCTGTTTCGGCCTGGACAAGCCAGGACAGCGGATAATCTTTCAGGGCCGGAAGTTCTTCGGCAAGCTGGTCAACTGTGAGTTCGGGATTTTTAAGGAGCTGGCCGAAACTTTTCCCTGCGACCTTTTCGCTAATTGACAGCCGCTTCAGTATTTCCTGATTCGATTTTGATTTGGAAAGCAGTTCCTTTATTTCATCAATTGCAGACTGTTTCCTTTTGAACTTTTCAATTCTCTCTTCATTCTGCAGTCCGGCCTCAATCCCGTACGGCATAAGCCGGGAATCTGCATTGTCATGTCTGAGTGAAAGCCTGTATTCCGCCCTGGAAGTGAACATTCTGTAAGGTTCTTCCGTGCCGAGAGTTACCAGATCGTCTATCAGCACGCCGGTATAGGCTTCGGCCCTGCTTAATACCAGCGGCTCCCTGCCCTGCAGATACATGGCTGCATTTATTCCTGCCATAAGCCCCTGGCAGCCGGCTTCTTCATACCCCGATGTGCCGTTTGTCTGTCCGGCAATAAAAAGCCCTTTCCTGCCTTTGAACATCAGACCCGGATAAAGCTGCCGCGGGTCGACAAAATCATACTCAACGGCATATCCCGGGCGCATTACAATTACGTTCTCAAGCCCCGGAAGGGTTTTCAGAAAGGCCTCCTGCACATCTTCGGGCAGTGAAGAAGAAATGCCGTTAAGATACATCTCTCCTGATTCATGTCCTTCCGGTTCCACAAAAATCTGATGTCTTTCCCTGTCGGGGAAACGGACTACCTTGTCTTCTATCGAAGGACAGTAACGGGGACCCACTCCCTTGATTTTACCGCCGTAAAGCGGCGAACGGTCCATGTTCTGTCTGATTATTTCGTGGGTTTTTTCATTCGTCCAGGTAATATGGCAGGGCTCATACGGCCGTTCCACTTTATCATTGCCGAAGGAAAAGGGCTGCATGGGATTTTCGCCGTGCTGGATTTCCATTTTCGAGAAATCAAGCGAACTTCGTGCCACTCTTGCCGGGGTCCCCGTCTTGAGCCTGGCAAGCCGGAAACCGTGTTT
Source organism: uncultured Spirochaetia bacterium (assembly GCA_964554355.1). Classification (GTDB taxonomy): domain Bacteria; phylum Spirochaetota; class Spirochaetia; order CAZKOK01; family CAZKOK01; genus CAZKOK01. The sequence continues at coordinate 5,129 of CAZKOK010000161.1, forward strand.
CCTCAGGGCCGTCCCCAGTCCGACCGCCGCAGGTTCACCAAGCCGTCCGGAAGAAGTCTCATATTCACCTATAAATATCTTACCTTCCATGAAAGTCCCGGTCGTAAGCACAACGGCCCCGGTGCTGATTACCCTGCCCCGTTCCGTAATTACACCTTCAACGGCCGTGCCTTCCTTATTGAAAAGCAGGTCCGTAACAGTGTCCTGAAAAAGCTCAAGGTCCGGCTGGAGTTCAAGCGTTTTCTTTGCAAGCCTGCTGTAAAGGTATTTGTCGGCCTGGGCGCGCGGCGCCTGAACAGCCGGACCGCGCCTGCGGTTGAGGATCCGGAACTGGATCATTGATGCATCTGTAAGCCTGCCCATTTCACCGCCCAGGGCGTCAATTTCCCGTACAATATTTCCTTTTGACAGACCGCCGACAGCCGGATTGCAGGAAAGCCTTCCGATTGCATCAAGGCTTTGTGTCACCAGCAGGCTTTTATAACCCAGCCTGGAAAGTGCAAGAGCTGCTTCTATACCGGCGTGACCGCCGCCGATTATAATTGCATTATAGTCCATATATTGCCTATTTCCCGACGCAGAAGCTTGAAAACATGTATTCCAGAACATCGGCGCCGGTGATTTCGCCGGTGATTCTGCCCAGGGCATCAAGTGCCCCGCGCAGGTCAGGGGCGATTGCATCGAGCGGCACAAAATCCTTCAGGTTTTTTAGTGCATGTTCGAGATACTCAATGCATTCTTCAAACAGAAGCTTCTGCCTTTCGGAATCAATTATAACATCATCGGGGTCTGTCCCCGTTCCAAGCGCCAGGATCCGCACCGCTTTTTCCAGTTCATGAAAACCTTCGCCTGTTGACGCACTGACCGCAATAAAACCGGCAGCGTCCGGCATTTTATATTTATCAGTCTTGTTCCAGACTGTTATGACCCTGTTTTTCCCGTCAAGCCCTGCAACTGTGTCCCTGTCATCATCTGTAAATCCTGTTTCACCGTCAATCAGGTAAATTACAATATGCCCTTCTTCAATCTTGGCTCTTGCGCGCCTTATTCCTTCTTCCTCAATCGGATTGTCAGCACCGCGCAGCCCTGCGGTATCAAAGAGAATCACTGGCAGCCCGTCGATTGATATCCATGCTTCCAGAAAATCACGCGTGGTCCCGTGCATATCAGAAACAATTGCCCTGTCTTCCTTTAAAAACAGGTTGAATAAGGAAGATTTCCCGGAATTTGTCCTTCCGGCCAGTACGACTTTTACTCCGTCCCGGAACATTTTTCCGGAATTATAGGTTTCCAGCAGGTCCTGTACATGATCAATTATTTCAAGAAGAGGCCCGACAGGCAGCTCGGTTGTCTCTTCAATTTCATCTTCGGGATAATCAAGCTGAAGTTCGACCGTGCTTACAATCTGCATCAGTTCATCTTTTATGGAAAGGACCTTGTCGCGGATGCCTCCCGAAAGCCTGTCCAGGGCAAGCTGATGGGCGCGCACCGAGCGGGATTTGACAATCTCCTGGACGGCTTCGGCCTGGGTCAGGTCCATTTTGCGGTTCATGAACGCCCGGTACGTAAACTCGCCGGCATGCGCGTCCCTGAAACCGGACTTGCGCAGAAGGTTTCTGAGCAGATTGATGCCTGCCATGCTGCCGTGGCAGAAAATTTCAATCATGTCCTGTCCTGTATAGCTGGCAGGGCCGCGGTACAGCCCGGCCATTACCTGATCAATCCTGCTTTCGCCGTCTTTGACATAACCCAGTTTGATCCTGCCGCCTTCGGTCTTTTTACACCATTCAGGTTCGGAAAAAAGCAGGGCAAATTTGTCAATCGTTTCAGGCCCCGAAAGACGTATTACGGCAAGGGCGCTTTCACCGGGAGGCGTGGCAAGAGCGAAAATATCATCGTCGGTATCGTAACCGTTCAGTTCCATAATGCTTATATGATTACTGATAAAACGGGAAGTGATCAAGTCCCGGAAACAAAATCACTGAATAACCTCACGCAGGGATCGCAGAACCCGCAGAGATTTCTTATGAAGGAAATATAATTTTTATTCGTGGTATTATTTATAATTCATAACTGCATTCGTGGATTCGGGGTCTGTCCCCATTTTCATGATGCATCAATATCATCCGGTAAATATTGAGATCTTTGTGATAACCTCCATTCAAAAAGATCCCCGCTTTCGCGGAGACTGACAAAAATATTATTCACATCTGTATAATCAGCAATTATCTCAGTATCCCCGGCAGCCACATTGTAAAGAACGGAAAGTATGTTACAAGCAACAATACGGCAACCATTGCTATGTAAAACGGCCAGATTGTTTTTGTAACTTCTTCTATTGATATCTTTCCGATTGCGCATCCGACAAACAGGGTTGACCCTACGGGCGGAGTGCACAGGCCGATACCAAGATTAAGCATCAGCACTATTCCGAAATGTATGGGATCCATGCCGATGGACCTGATTACAGGCAGCAGGATCGGCGTCGTAATGCAGATCAGCGGGGCCATGTCCATTATCGTACCCAGCAGAAGAAGCATGATATTTATAAGTATAAGAAGCAGTATTTTATTCGAGGTAATTCCCAGCATAAAATGAGTTACAATTGACGGAATCCTCAGTACAGCCAGAAAATAGGCAAAAGTCCACGATGCCCCGATAAGAAACAGCACCATGGCTATTGTTTTCATCGAATCAAACAGAATTTTCGGAAATTCCTTTAATGGCAGGTCCCTGTATACAAAAAATGTAATAATAAACGCATATACAACGGCAACAGCCGAACTTTCTGTCGGTGTAAAAATACCTGTTAAAATCCCTCCTACAATAATTACTGCTGTAATAAGCCCGAAGAATGCATCCCTGGTAATTTTCATCGCTTCCCTGAAACTTACGAGTCTTTCTTTGGGATAATTCCGCTTTGCAGAAATAATCAGAGACACAACAAGAAGACCGAGTCCTACCATAATACCGGGAATTACGCCGGCCATAAATAATCCCGCCACCGAAATACCGCCGCCTGCAGCCCATGC
>CAZKOK010000162.1:0-8141 GCA_964554355.1 uncultured Spirochaetia bacterium
ACAAAAATGAAGTATTACAGCGATATTGATATCACCAAAATCGGTATTGTTTCAGGAATAAATCTCAATGCCGCAATTTTTGATTATATTACCAGGGAGTTTACACCGATCAGTACTGAATCTTTTGATATGAATATTCTCAACCAGAAGCAGAATCTGTTTTTTTCCAGGGTAAAAGGGCAGAATATACTGTTCATCACAGAAGACGGAGAACTAAAGGAACTTGGGAAATATGCCCTGTCATCATATTTCACCATCAATTACAATTCGGATGGGATCGGCATTGACAGTATCCTTGATGAAAACAGGATGAGTGTCGTTTTTATCGATTTAAGATTTGATGATCAGAAGGTCATTACAGTAATGACACAGATCCGTGAAAAAGCCACACGCCGGCAGACTTCCATAATTCTTCTGGCCTATAAAATAAACAAGGCGCAGCTTCTTAATTATATGAATTACGGAACAGATCATGTTATTCTGTTTCCCTTTTCAACAACAAAGCTGTATAACAAGGTATACACTGCTGTAATAACAGACAGGGGGAATTAAAGTCTTCAGGGGTTTGCCTGAACAGCCGCAAACTGCTAATATCGGGTAATGGACAGACAGGAGTATACCATCAGAGCATTAAATGAGCTGCCTGACAAAATAAAAAAGAATTCCCGTGACATGCTTAAATATCTTCGGCGACTGCGAGACCGTAATCCGGGAAAGCTTGATGAAATATTCCGGAAAGTGCACAATTCTGTTTTTGAAAAATATGATTGCCTGAGCTGCGCCAACTGCTGTAAGACAACAGGTCCTAAACTTCTTGAGCGTGATATGATTAGAATTGCAAAATACCTTGCGATGCATCCAAAAACATTTAGGCTTCAGTATCTGATTGTTGATGAAGACAATGATTATGTATTGAACAGTCTCCCCTGCAGATTCCTGGAAAAGGACAACAGCTGTTTCATTTATCCTGACCGGCCGAAAGCCTGTACCGGATATCCCCATACCGACTCCCGCAACATGCGCGGACTGCTTATGGTCACGTACAGAAATGCATCAATCTGTCCTGCTGTTTATGAAATAGTGGATGAAATAAGAAGTGTTTTTCCTCTTTAGGGCTTTTTGAGTTTTATACTGATTTCGGTTCCATTGCCGGGGTTTATTTTCAGATTTCCTTCGGAATTTTCAACCATTGACTCAACAAGAGTAAGCCCGAGGCCATATTTTTTTTCCTTGATAATATTTTCAGGAATTCCTGAGCCGTTATCCCTGACATCTATTTCAAGATAATTTTTATCCAGATTTTTGATTCTGATGCCTATTATTCCTTCCGAAGAATCAGGAAAAGCGTATTTATATGAATTTGTAACAAGCTCATTTACTATAATGCAGATATTGATTGCGAAAGACACGGTAACCATGTAATCGTCAATATCAGTTTCAATTTTGATCTTTCTTTTCAGGGAATATAATTTGGTAATATTGCTTATTGTTTCAAGTACTATCAGGCGTCCGTTTGCATACTGATAATTGTCCTGGGCAGACAGATTTCTGTAAATATTCATCATTATGGAAATTCTCTGTCTTGCTTCCATAAGTATGTCCCTGGCTTCGCCGTCAGGGATTCCTGCAAGCTGAAGGGAAATCAGGCTTTCAATGGTGCGCATGTTGTTTTTTACCCTGTGATGGACTTCTCTTAAAAGCAGTTCTTTTTCCTTAAGCAGCGAAGCGATTACTTCCTCACGCTTTTTCATTTCTGTAATATCCTGATTGGCCCCATAGGTTTTTATTGTTTTCCCGTTTTTATCCTTTTCTATAAAAAACCGGACGGATATATATCCCTCGCCGCCGTCCGAATATAAAACTTTATGTTCAAGCTGTCTTGAATATTCAGGATCGTCGGTGTCAATCGCTTTCTGCGTTTCTTCAATTACATGATGCATGGCCTCGGGATGAACAAATTTTTCCGCATACTGCGCCGGGGTCATTGTATATCCGCCCTCTTTTTCGGCAGTCGTATGAAAAATTGAGTAAAACTCGTCAGTAAAAGTGAAAAGATTTGATTCTATATCAAGTTCCCAGCTTCCCAGTCCGGCCATCTGCATGGCATTTGAAAGCTTGGCCTGAGCTGTTGAAATAGCCATTTTATTTTCTATAAGCAGTTTTTCCTGCTCTTTCTGTTTTTCAATGTTTTTAATAAATGAGAAGGAAATGGTTTCATCATTATAATCGATATTATTATATGTAATTTCAACCGGATGGCTTTTGCCTGATTTTGAAATCTGGGTTGACTCATATATGATTCCGTCTTTGCTGTTTTTTCTGATTTCCTCCCATTTCTTTTCTGTTATCTCCGGATTAATAAAGGAAATATTCCTGCCTGTCAGCTCCTTTTTACTATAGCCCAGTTCATCAAGGATATATTTATTTGCATATTGTATTCCGGCATCATTGTCGAGTATCAGAATGCCCAGATGACAATTGTCAATGCAGTACTGGGTCATTTCCAGGTTTTCCTTCTGGGATTTAATTTTCCTGTTGGCATCAAACAGCTTAAAAGCCATTTTCAGCGTGGCAAGTATTACTGTAGGATCAGATTCTTTTGAAATATAACCGTATGATGTTATTTTTTCCGTTTTTTTAACAATCTGTTTTTCAGTATGGCTGGAAATAAATATAACCGGAAGGTCATGTTGCTTCAGTATCTCTTCTGCGGCATCTGTTCCGTCCATTCCTTCACCAAGATCAATATCCATAAGAATCAGATCAATGGAATTATCTTTCTGCATGAACTCAACAGCTTTTTCCCCCGAATAAACAATTTTGACATTGTATCCGGCAACTTCAAGCATATCCTTTTCATTCAGAGCAATGATTGCTTCATTTTCCACAATCATTATATTTTTATCCATATGTAAAATTATTATAGAACTGAAATACAAATTCAAACAACTGGAATTAATTATAAATTGATGCTCGGTTTTTTGAGAAGATTTTTCTGGTTTACATATATATTACTCTTTTGAACCACAGAGAGACTTTGATTATTCAGATTATTTCGGTTTCTTTCAATAATAATCTTAATTTCAGATCTTTATCATTTCTTTATGGATTGTTATAAAAACCATAATTTAAATTTCGAAAAAAGAAAATATATCATGGAAAATCCCTGTACCTAAATTACGAATATCTCTCTGTGTTCTCTGTGCCCTCTATGGTTTAAAAATCGCTGTATTTTCAATCAGCGATTATACCTGTCGGAAAAACCGGTTTACCCTGTCGCAGGTTTACTGTATATATAATTATATATAATAGTGCTATAATATATTTGTTTTATGAAGAAAAAAGACTTTATTTCAAAGCTGAAAACCTCGAAAAACAGGCTTTATTCAAGGTTTCTGAATATTCCGGTCGGCAGGAAACTTATACTTGTTTATCTGATCGGTATTTTCCTTCCGCTTTTTATATCCAGTTTATATTTTACTGCCAGACTTGTGACCGAGGCAAAGATCCAGCAGCAAAACAGTCTTAACAACTCAGTCGACAGTCTTGTGCGGGCTCTGGAAAAAGAGATGGAGCCATTAAATATTATTGCGCAGTCAATTACTGCAGATACCGCCATTTACAGGCTGATTCAGCAGGAATACCCCGATAAAAGAGACTATTTCAAGGTGCATTACGATTATCTGAAACCAACACTGGATAAATATACGGCCGGATTTGATTTAATAGGTAAAATCATAATCTTTGTTGATAATCCTACAATCGGTACCTCATCCGGATATATGACTCTGAATAATATTAATCGTTCAAGCGAATGGTATCGTGTATTACAGCAGGACTCTGACAGAAGCATAATATTTTCATACACTGAAAACGACCGGCGTATCAGTTATGAAGATGAGGATGTCCTAAGCCTTTTCAGGATTATGAAATCCAGTGTTGTCCCTAGCAGCAGGGAAATAATTTTAAGAATGGACATAAGAAAAAGCATGCTGTCTGCTGTTCTCGCAAATAGTCCGCTTCTCGGCAGTCTCAATATTAAAAATACCACTACTGGTGAAATAATTGTTTCTTATGATGATCTGGGAAATCTGAAAGAATCCTCACTTAGTCATATGACCCGCAATCTTTACTTTCCTCCGGAATGGGCAGTAAGCGGAAATGTTACAGTTGAAGGCACATCATATATGGATAATTTCCGTTTTACAGATTTTTTCCTTATTGTGTTCTTAACAATTGCCCTTTCCCTGCTGTTTATTTTTCTGCTTTCAATTTCGGTAACATCAAGGATCAGGCTTTTGTCTGCTTATATGCGCAAGGTTGAACGCCAGGATTTTTCACCCATTGAAATAGAGAATTCAGGTGATGATGAAATAGGAAGATTAATGAAGGATTTCAATATAATGGCTGAACGGATAGATTTTCTGATAAATCAGGTATACAGGTCCAATCTTGAAAAAAACAGGCTTATGCTCAGTCAGAAACAGGCGGAGCTTAATAATCTTCAGAGTCAGGTGAATCCTCACTTTCTTAATAATGTGCTTGAATCAATAAGGATGAGGTCCCTTATCAAGGATGAAGATGAAACGGCTGCCATAATGCTTAAACTGTCAAGGCTTTTCCGCAGGATGCTTGGCTGGGAAGAAGATCTTATTCCTCTGGAAGAAGAAATGATGTTTACCGGAGAATACCTGGAAATTCAGCAGTACAGGTTCCGGGAGCATTTGTCTTTCAGTATTAATGAAGATTTCAGCCGGCGAAAATGGAAAATCCCGAAAATGACTGTGCAGGGTATTGTTGAAAATGCCTGTATACATGGACTTGAAAATAAAAAAGATCCCGGCAGGCTTGAAATTATTGTTACAGAGACAGAAGAGCAACTCACCATTTCTGTTATCGATGACGGTATTGGATTTGACCCGGAAAAATCTGAAACCGGCACAGGGCTTTCCAATATCAGGGAAAGACTCCGGCTTCATTACGGCAATGAATGTTCATTTTCCATTGACAGCAGCATCAAAAAGGGAACAAGAGTCGAAATTATTATTCCTTCGGTATATACGCGTATGGGAAATAAAAACAGGCGGGAAAAGGTAAATGCTGAATCTGATAACAATTGATGATGAACGATATTTTCATCAGGGGCTGGACAAACTTATCGACTGGGGAGAACTCGATATCAAACGGACTGGAGAAGCATATAACGGTGAAGCCGGATATGAACTCATTGTAAAAAACAGGCCGGATATAATCATGACTGATATTCGGATGCCCGTGATAGATGGCCTGGAGCTTATTGAAAAGGTATCTGAAATTGAAGATTACAATCCCGAATGGATAATATTAAGCGGATATGACAATTTCAGTTTTGCAAAAAAGGCCATGCAGTTCGGAGTAAAATACTATCTGCTTAAGCCTGTTGATGAAAATGAACTTAAGGAAATCCTTTTATCCATTAATAGGAAACTGACCAGCAGGAACCGCTTCGGCGATACTGACCCGGTAGAAAAACGTCTGGCAATAAGCGCAATAATCAGAAGGGTCGTCTCTTTTCCGTCAAATACCAGGGCAATAGAGAAAGCGGCAAAAATCCTGAAAATAAACGGCTCCCTGAATTATATTCAGATAGTTCTTGATAATGATGTGACGGCAGATGTTGAAAATCTGATCCGGGAAAGCCTGAAAGAATTGAAAGCCGATGCAGCTTCGGAACTGATTACCATTTTTTCCCGTCAGATGTACGGATTCATTCTGACTGAAAATGACAGACTTTTTAATGATCCGCTTAAATTATGCAGAAAACTTCACAGAATGTGCCAGGAAAACCTGAACTGCAGGGTTTTTATTGCAGCGGGCAGCCTTGTCCCATCTCTTGAAAATCTTCATGAATCATATATTTCCGCCCAGAATGCTCTTAACCAGATATTATTCAATTCGCAGAGTACGGTACTTTCAGCTTCCGAAATGACAAATTCAGAATCTGTACCCGATTTCGGGGCGGCCAAGGAAATCATGTTTTTTCCTGAACTTATTTCCGGTATTGAGCAGAATAATGTTGAAGAGATAAACTGCAATCTGGACAGAATTTTCAACCGTATTATTTCCAGAAAAATGAATCCTTCAGATATAAAAATCTGGATAACCTGTCTGGTTATTGATATAAGCAGAATAATTCTTGAACTGGACGGAAAGCTTGATGACGAGATAAGAAAATTTCATCAGCTGTCGATTTCAGACAGATTTATTTCGAGTGCGGAATACAGGGACAAGATCCTGAAATTCTGCATAACCAGCGCCCTGAAAATAGAAAAACTCCGAAAGCTGAACAAGACCGGAATAATTATGGTAATAATGGATTATATAAAGGCCAATTACTACAGGCAGATATCATTAAAAGATCTGGGCGAACGATTTTCACTTAATCCCGTGTACCTCGGACAGCTTTTCCGGAATTCACTGGGTATTTCATATAAACGCTATCTTCTGGAAACAAAAATTAATGAGGCAAAGAAGCTTCTTTCAAGGACCGATCTTAAGGTTTTTGAAGTCGCAAAAAGCGTCGGCTATTCCGATTCGGATTATTTTTCGGAACAATTCGCAAAAATCACGGGAAAAACTCCCGGATCTTACAGGAAAAGCTGAAAAAATCATCAATAATCTATATTTTATCCCGGTTCGGTATATAGTTTGTCAGGTTTCGTTTTGGAATCACATATGTTAAAATTAAAGAGTCCAATTCTAAATTTAGGAGGAAGATGAATATGGTACGAAAAATCATCGTATTGCTCCTTCTTGCGGGTATGGTAACGTCCGTATTTGCAACAGGAGGAGCGGAAAAAGGCCGGTCAACAAAAGGTCTGAAAAAATATACCATTTTTCTGGGATACGAAAAAGAAAACTATCCCACAAAAGGTACTATTTTCGGAAACTGGCTGGAAGAACAGACCGGTGTCTACATCGAATGGGAAATTCTTGTCGGTGACCTTGATCAGAAGGTCGGAATACTTGCTGCTGCCGGCGATTATCCGGATGCTGTAGCCGCAAGAAACAGAACAAGCGTAATGTACGAAGCAGGGGCTTTTATCCCATTAAACGATCTGCTTGAGCAATATGGTCGGGACATCCTGAATCTTTGGGGGGATCAGATAGTTACCATCAAAAGAGATGACGGTGAAGTTTACTGGATGCCTCAGCAGATGCCCTGGGGCGAAAAAACAAGATCGACTCAGGAAGCTCACGGTTTTTATATTCAGGCTGCGGTTCTCAAGGAATTCGGATGGCCGATGCCTGCCAATGTAACAGAAGCAATGAATATGCTCTGTGAATACGCCGAAAAGTATCCTGAAATAAACGGAAACAGGACATATGCCTTCACAGCCCTCAATGACGGCTGGAGAGAATACTGTCTCGTAAATGCTCCCTCTGTTTTTTCCGGACACCCGAATGACGGAAAAGCCCACGTAGACTGGGTTGACGGCAAATGGGTTGCAACTCCTATAGGTTTTTCCGATAAGGCATACAAGATCTACAAGATTTACAATGATGTATATCTGAGAGGACAGTATGATCCTGAATCATTTGTAATGACATTTGACCAGTATACTGCAAAACTTACAACAGGCTGTATCCTCGGTTTTTATGACCAGTGGTGGAACTTCGCACAGCCCCAGAAGCTTTTGAAGAACCAGGCTGACTACAGATGGTATGTCGGGATGCCGATCGTAATGGAAGGATATCCGGAAGCTTTTGAAGGTCCTGTTTCAGGTCAGTCGACCGAAGGTATCGGTATCACTGTTGACTGTAAAGATCCCGAAGGCTTTATAAAGTATTTCAATTTTCTTGCAAAAGAAGACACTATGTTAAAGAGGTGCTGGGGATTTGAAGGAACAGATTATCTTGTTGATGCTGACGGAATGTTCTACAGGACACAGGAAATGGTTGACAGATGGGAAAACATCGACTGGAGAAACCAGACTTACGGTGCTGATTTCTGGGTAAATATGCTGTACCCGACAGGACAGTCATTATTCCCCGACCAGATCAATTCAGTAGATGCCGGAAATCAGCCTTCTGTATATCAGCTGAAAATCACACCTCAGGAAGTCGAAGTTCTGAATGCATATAATCTTGGGACCTTTACC
>CAZKOK010000163.1:0-4300 GCA_964554355.1 uncultured Spirochaetia bacterium
CCTGCAGGGACCGGCACAATTATTCTTTCCTTTTCTCTGTATTCTGAAAAAAGAGAGGCAATCAGCGAGGCAAACCAGTCAATCACTGCCCTGTTCTTTCCGTTTTTCAAATTTCTGATTAATAACGGTATGCTGCCAAAATAGTAAAACAGAGACCTGTTCACTGCAAAATTGTATTTTTCTGTTCTGCACCTTATACACAATTCATCTTCGGAAATGAGTCCTGTCCCGCAAATTCTGCATATATTCCCGGATATAAAGGGGACCCCTGAGATGCAGACCGGACAAACGGGTGCAGCACCTGCGGGATGGGCGCAGATAATGCAGCTGTTTTTCATATATATAATAACTGCCGGATTTCAGCTACTGCTTCAGAATTCTGTCCTGCCAGCACTTAATTAAATTCAAGGCATCAAGCGGAGTGATATTGTTGATGCCGCAGTTAAGGATTTCATTTTCAATCATTTCACCTGATGAAAAAAGATCATCCTGCTTCTCTTTGTTTTCTTCCTTCCTGCCTGAATCTATCTGCTTTTCAAATTTAACAAGCCTGTCAAGGAGCTCCCTGGCCCTTGCGACAACATGATCGGGCAGCCCGGCAAGTCTTGCTACATGTATTCCATAGGAATTGGCGGCAGAACCTTTTACCACTTTTTTCAAAAAAATGATTTCACCTCTGTCTTCCACGGTATCCATCGAGAGATTTTCAAGCCCTTTGTCCTTAAGCTGTGTCAGCTCATGATAATGCGTTGCAAAAAGAGTCTTTATTTTCCTCTTAAGGAGTTCTTCGCTTACAGCCCATGCGATTGAAAGACCGTCATTTGTACTTGTGCCGCGACCTACTTCATCCATTATTATCAGGCTCCTCGCGGTCGCACTCCTCAGGATATATGCCGTTTCATTCATTTCCACAAGAAAGGTGGATTCGCCCCTGGCCAGATTGTCAGAAGCACCAACCCTGCAGAAGATCTGGTCGGTAATTCCGATAAGCGCTTCATCAGCCGGAACAAAAGCCCCTGTCTGGGCAAGCAGGACAATCAGTGCTGTCTGCCTTAAATATGTTGATTTTCCAGCCATATTCGGTCCGGTTATCAATGCAAAGGACTTTCCCTTTCCGGAAACTTCAATGCTGTTTGGAACAAAACTTCCGGAAGAAATATTAAGTTCAACAACAGGATGTCTTCCCTTTGTTATTATTATGGAAGGACCTTTATTTACCTCAGGCTTTACATACCCGTGAACTGTTGCCGACTGCGCGAATGACTGATAACAGTCAAGATCTGCAAGATACTGAGCCACCATTTTAAGTACAGGTATTTTTTTCTGAACAGTGTTCCTGATATCCATAAAGAGTTTTCTTTCAATTTCAGTTATTTTCTCGCTTGCATTATTGATGTCCGATTCAAGTTCTCCAAGCCTTTCGGTTGTAAACCGGTCTCCGTTGACAAGCTGCTGTCTTCTTATAAAATGTTCCGGAACAAGGTTGGTATTGCTTTTTGTCACTTCCAGAAAATAACCTATAATCCGGTTATATTTAATTTTCAGATTCTGTATTCCCGTTCTTTTTTTTTCTGATTCAACGTATTCTTCAAGGATTTTACGCGAGTTTTTCTTTGTGTTTCTGAGTCTGTCCAGTTCTTCCGAATAGCCGTCCCTGATAAGCCCGCCTTCGTGCAGGACAATTGCGGCGTCCTCCTTTATGCTCTTTTCAAGCAGTTCACGGAGATCCTTTATTTCGGAGAAAACAAAAGCCGGGTTTTTCCAATCCGGTCTGATTGTCTGATGGTCTTCCAGAAGGTCCATGATTTCAAGAAAGGAAATCAGGCTGTTTTTTATTGAAAGCAGATCTTTCCCATGAGCTTTATCCATGGCTACTTTTGCTGTCAGCCGCTGTATATCCAGAACCTGCCGCAGTTTTTCACGCAATTCACTCATTAAAAGCTGATTATGGTATAGATGATCAACTTTGTCCTGTCTTGATGTTATATCCTTAATTTCCACAAGAGGATGCAGAAGCCACCTTTTCAACTGGCGCATACCAAGCGCAGTTCTTGTAAAATTCACAGTTTCAAAAAGTGTATATTTTGTACTGCCGTCATACTGATTTTTTACGATTTCAAGATTTTTTTGTGTTGATTCATCAATTCCTACAAAATCATCTTTTTTATATGATCTGATATTGTTTATATGCTTAAGAAGAGTCTTTGCCGTATCACTTATATACTCAAGCAGAACGCCGCATGTAAATAAGGCCGGACTTTCCTCATCCAGGCCGAATGCTTTGAGGTTACTCACCTTAAGCTGATCAAGCAGCTGTCTGTATGATGACTGCATATCAAACGACCAGTCGGGATATCTGTTGATCATTATGCCCGAACTTTCATTGAGGGTCCTTGAAATCCTGTTCTCTTCTTCAAGCAGGCTTTCCTGTATGATTATTTCCCGGGGTTTGAATTTAAACAACTCCTTTTTCAGCTGTTCCTGTGAATCTTCACCGTTCAGGGCAGTACAGAAAAAATCACCTGTAGATAAATCCATACCGGAAATTGAAATAATATCCCTGTACTGTCCGATAGCAAGAAGGTAATTATCATGGTCCTTTTCAAGATAATGTTCCTGTATTACTGTTCCCGGAGTGATTATTTCAACAACTTTTCTGTCGGCAATACCCTTTCCGTTTTCCGGCAGTGATACCTGTTCGCATACGGCGATTTTCTTTCCGGCCTTTAATAGCCTTGCGATATAATTATCTGCGGCATGATATGGTATTCCGCACATGGGTACATTATGCCTGCTTGTAAGTGTCAGATTCAGAATTGCAGATACTTCCCTGGCATCATCCTCGAACATTTCATAGAAATCGCCCAGTCTGAAAAACAATACAGCATCACGGTTTTCATTTTTGATTCTTTTATATTGTTGCATCATTGGGGTTGTTTTCGGCATAACGCGTTTATTATAATTTAATATAGAGAGATGGACAATCGGGAATTACAGGGAATTATTGTATGTCTGAAGAAGTTTTTTTTACTGTTTTTGAAAATGATATATATATAAGAGGTTCGGGGCACCTCACCTTCTTATCCTGCAGCGCCCTGAAAGAATTATACAGGAAAAGAATAAACGAAGACATCAATTATGTTTATCTGAATCTTGAAGACTGTGAGTATATGGACTCAACTTTTATCGGAATAATAATAATTCTGAATAAACTTCTTATTGAAAAGAAGAGAGAAAAAATCATTCTTGTAAAACCCGCCGCAATATGCAGAAAAATACTTTCAGACTGCGGAGTGATAGACCTTATTGATATTACCGAAAACTCAATATCATGGCCGCATAATGAAGAATATATAAATCCGGGTTCAGGTGATAATGCGGGACTTATTCTTGAATCTCATCAGGAGCTTTCATCCCTTTCCGAAAAAAACAGAAAGAAATTCCAGCTCCTTCAGAATATCCTGATGCAGCAGAAAAACCGCAGCATGGAACAGGACTGATCCTATATCAGTCCAAGTCTTTTCAGTAGTAAATCCGTAATGTCTATTGTCGGACTGTACCACAAAATACCGTTCTGGGTGGCATCAATCTGAAAAACAGCGGTATAACCCTCATCTTCGGCAAGATTTATAAGCTCGCGCTGTATTTTATCGAGAGCATCAGAGTTATTATATAAATCCTGTTTTTCACGTTCAATCTGGGCTGTCATTACCTTGTAATAAGATTTCTGTATTTCCTGTTTGTTTTCAATCTGCTGGGCAAGCTGAATAGCCCTTAACGCTTCATTGCTCTGCAGGGCGCTTAATCTCTGGGCTTCAAGATTACTGATTTCATCCTTCATCCTCGTCAGCTCCTGATCAACTTCCTTTATTTTATTTTCAAGTCTTGTCCAGGCCTGTTTGTCACTGGCGTAATACTGCAGGACCTTGTTCATATTGACAACAGCAATCATAGAAAGCTGTTCTGCTGCGGCCGGCAATACTGCAAGCACTATTAATAAAATTACAATAACTGCTTTTCTCATTTCTAATTCCTTTTAATAAAATGTCTGGCCGGTAATGGTGAATACAAAATCCAGCCCCAGACCACCGGGATCAATCGGTCCCTGCTGCCAATTAATATGGTTATTCTGATCGAAATCAAACCTTTTGACAATATATAAACCAATTGGAAGAATCGGTATAACTGACCTGATCCCGGCACCGAAAGTGAATTTAAAGTCCTGCAGCTGCATATCCGCAAGGCTTTCTCTTTCAACCCATCCGCCTGTCATGCTGAAAAATGTATCAGCCCATAGATA
>CAZKOK010000163.1:4310-8113 GCA_964554355.1 uncultured Spirochaetia bacterium
GATAATCCTCGAATATCGGCATCCTTATTTCCAGCCATGAGTCCCAGGTTGCTTCAAGCCCGGAAATTGAAGGCCATCCTCTGGCCATCGTCATTCCGTTGATCATTAAAAGATCATCTACTGTCCTGTTTTCGTCTGTCCATCCCCAGCTTCCGTCATCGGTTTCTGCATACTGAGGAAGAATAACTGACAATGCCGAATGAAGGACCAGAATATTCATATAGCTCCATGAATCTGAAACGGGAGCATCAAACAGCTTGAAATATGCTTCGGCGCCTGTCGTTGATCTGATATAATCCTTGCTTCCAAGCAGCAATCCGCCGGTAAGTTTAAATGACTGCTTTATCAGATAACCGCTTGTGGTTGTATAGAAATTGTCTCTGTCATCAACAGAAAATGAGAGCCAGAGGCTGTTTACGAAATTGAATTTCTTGTGATTGTCCCTGACTGTTTCTTCGAATGGACGGAACACTGTATTGTCATAATCTATATATGATAGAGAAAAACTGAGTTCTGTTCCGATTCCCAGTCTGGCAAAAGGGGCATGATATGTATAACCTGTTTTCCCGGTCAGGGTAATATCAAACTGGTTATATTCCATCAGATAATCAGGATCGATATCAAGACCGTTCATCAGGGCATATTCGTAATCTGTTACAAGATTGTTAGTTTCTATATCGTTCTCATCCGGCGGATTTGCTCCGGTCCAGATAAGTCCTGTATCAGCATATACATAATGACCGTCAAAAGGATCAGGCACTCCGTTTCCTATCGGACTTTCACGGTCCTGCAGAACATTTTCATGGAGGCTGTGTTCAAATGCAAGTTCAGCTCCGGCATACCAGCGTATTCCAGCCAGCCAGTTCTCTGTAAAGGAAGCCTTCAGGTTCTGGGTTATCGCAGAAAGATTTGTCTCGAAACTCAATTCCTGTCCAAGCCCCAGAAAGTTTATGTCCGACCATTTAAGGAAACCGATTAATGGAAAGGTCCCTTTCCTGCCGGTAAAAGAAACCCCGAAATTTATGTTAGTTGTTTTTCCTTCCTCTACGGTTATTACAAGATCAAGAAGTCCATCGGCGCTCCCCGGAGGAGTATCGACGTCTATATTTTCAAAGAAATTGAGATTATATAGGTTTCTGAGTCCTTCTATAATCTTGTCTTTGTAAAATATGTCGCCGACCTTGAGCGGCAGTTCCCTGTACAGAACCTCGTCTTTTGTTTTTTCATTTCCCTTTATAATAATGTTTTCTATATGGGACCTCGGTTTTTCTGCTATTGTCAGCTTGAAAACAATAACAAGATTTTCATTATCTCTCTGTTCTTCTATCTGGAAACCATTTGCGACATATCCATCGTTATAATAAAGGTCCTTGATATTTTCAAAATCAAGATTCAGTTTGGTAATATTGATTACTTTGCCCTTTTCAAGTCTTATCTGCTTCTGGATCTCTTCGTCGGAGAAAATCGTATTTCCGGATACTTCAATTCCGCCGAAAGTATACTGTTTGCCTTCTTCAATATAAAAAGTAAGCTCAAGATCTGTTTTATCCGCGCCCTCATCGGAAATTACTGTTTTTTCAACATCAACAACTCTTGCATCAATATAACCTCTTTCCCAGTAAAAGGTCTCGATATTCTTTTTATCTACCGTCAGATTCGCTTCCTTGAAATTACCGGCAAAAAAGAGAGAGTTTATTTTCGTTTTCAGTTTTCTTTTCAGGGTACCTGAAGACATTGTTGTATTGCCTGAAAAAACCACTGATTTTACGCGGCTCTGATTTCCTTCAACAATATTGAATACAAGCTGTGTAGTATTGGTTTCACTGTCATCATTTGTTGCCCAGTCTATAGACACATCCGGATAACCTTTTGACATATAAAGAGCTTCTATTTCCCTGATATCCATTCTGACAATGGTTTTACACATCAAATCGCCCTCTGTAAGCAGGATGACTTCAAGGATATCAACATCCCTGATACTCTGGTTTCCATTTATCTTTATCTCCGAGATAACAGGAACTTCTTTTACGGTAAATTCGATTATTACAGAATTCCTTTCTGTGTCGCCTTCCAGAGCTTCGGCTTTGATGTCATCAAAATACCTGAGTGAAAGAATTTTACTCTGAAGATCCAGAAACAGATCATTTGAGAACGGCTGCCCGATAAATGGATCTGTAATTCCCATAAGTTCATCATTCGAGATATTTTCCAGGCCGATAAAGCGGATTTCCTTGATTGGCTTGTCGATATACCACTGCCCGAAAACAGATGCTGCTGTAATAAATAACAGGAATATTAAAGCAATAACCTTTCGCATATTTGCTCCTTTTTCTAATACTGGAATCCCCATGAGAGTCCCAGGTTTATACTGTTCACTGTTTTTTCCAGATCAGTAAGATCCGGTTCAAATGAAAAATCAAAAGTAAAAAGCGGTGTTTCCCACTCAAGAGCCAATTCTGTATCAACAGAAAATGAATCATCTGTCAGACCAGCCGCTACATTATAATCATTTGCATCAATTCTGACCAGTGCCTCCAAATATACATCATTTCCAAAATGTTTTCCAAAGAATAATGTTGTATTATCTAAATATTTGGCAATGGAACCTAAATCGGTATTGTCATCTCCTTCTTCAAAAATTCTTTCAAGAAGAACATTCTGTATCATCTGGGTCCTTATAGAAAAAAGGTCAAGATTAAGGATATCTTCAACCCTCTGTTCAAAATCCCTTATTATTGTCATCTGTGAAATAAAGTCTGTCGTTACTTTTGCAATATCACCCAATGCTGACGATCCGCCTTCAGAATCAAGGATACCCCTGGGGCTGAGTATCGATGCAATTTCCGCGCTTGAAAGAAACGGCTGGGATTCAAAAGAAGGAGATAAATTATTCAGCGGATCATTTTCAAGGACAAGAAACAGTTTTACCCGGTCTCCTTCCGAGGATATATCGTTCAGTTCGGCACGTGCAGTAACTTTCGGTTCGAAAATATCTTCTGTTTCATTAAACACAAGTCTGCCGGACCTGATATAGAAATTCCTCTGAAACCAGAGTATTGTACCGGACTGAATGGCTATATTCCCTTTAAGAGAAAGCTCGTTATGTCCTGAATCATATTCAACCCTGAAATCCTGTCCGGTTTTCGCATATGCATAAAGAAAAGTGGTTACTCTGGGCCATTTAAATGAAACATTCTGCCCGGTTTTTATATCAAGAGTTACACCTGTATCAAATAAAGCAGAATCTGCGGGTTCAGCTGTTTCCCTCTGGGTAATAACACAATTAAAAACCGTCAATTCACCATTCATTTCAGCGCTATGGCTGTCACCTTCAACATTAAACTGGCCGGTAACACGTCCGTTTACATCAAGGACTGAAACTCCGAGGTTTATATGAACTCCGGCCCTGTCATTTTCAAGGGTCCTGAAAGTCAGGGTATAATATGCAGGAAGCCATCTCTCAAATTCGAAATCTCCGACAAACTCAAGATTATTGAAATCATTTCCTGTAAACAGCACAGGAATATTCATGTATCTTCCTCCCCTAAACGAAATTGTTGTATCAACAGGCCCGAGTTCTTCCGGAACAAAATCCGTCTTCATGATGATCGAACTTCCAAACAGTTCTCCGTAAAAATCCGGATCATTTATCGACCCTGCAATTCTCATATCACCGCGGGCCCATCCGTCCGTAAAGCTGATAAAAGGAATCCTGAGTATATATCTCAGAGACGGCAGGTAGATATCAATATCCGATATCTCAACATTCAGCAGCGCTCCGCCGGTTATGTACAGTGTCATCT
>CAZKOK010000164.1:0-8051 GCA_964554355.1 uncultured Spirochaetia bacterium
CAGGCAGTTTGCCCGAGTCTGTTTTTCCATGAAAGGTTTCATAAAGTTCCGTAATATACCTTAAAAATCTGACCGGCATCATTTTGTCTACGGTGGACTGGAATTCTATTAGCAGAAAGATGTATACAGGGTTGTTCCGGAAATTTACCGAATAAACCAGATCGGACTCTTTTTGCTGATATTCTTTGGAAACAAATGATTTGTCCAGCCTTTTCAGGGTTTTGAAATCCAGACCCTTTATGAACTTTTCGTGAACGAAAGACTCAAGAAGTTTCTGAAGAAAATAAGGGTTTGAAAATATTCGTTTATACCTTTTGTCATGATCGAAAGCCATGAAAAACTATATCAAATGGTGACAAGAGAAACAAGAAGAATATATAAAACCATCTTCCCAATCAGTGATTACCCAATCGTATTATTCATTAAACAGATCCAGCTGCTTTCCGAGAATTATTTCATCAAAGGATTCATTCATGGTGGAAAGAACGCTGTCTGCAAGGGGTTTTATCTGCTTTTCGATGTAATGCGAATAATCTATATTCCCGCTTAGTATCTCAACGGGTTCAGGGCCGTTTTCTGTAATGATGTATTTTACGAAGCGGACTTTCTTCCCGCTGCTTTCAAGCATTCTTGCGGCTTTTACATGGGGTGGAATGTTTTTGGTGTATTCCTCAGAGGATTTGGTAAGCCGCCGTCTGTAAACAAGTTTATCGTCATATCTTCCATTTCTGATATCTCCGACATATTCCCTGATCCATTCTTTCAGTTCCTGGTTATTGAAATATCTTTCAAACAACCTGTACTGAAAGTCCCTGGCCAGTTCTGTCCAGTCGGAGCGGACGTATTCAAGGCCCTTTAATTCAATGGTCCTGTCTTGAAGCATCCCGGCATATCGTTTTGTCGCCCCTTTGTTCGTACCCCTGATCGGTGGAAGAAAAAGCTTTACATAGGTTTTTTCGTATTCCATTTCCAGATATGATTTTACATTGAACTCCTTTTCAAGGCGTCTGTCCCAGTATTCGTTTATCTTCTTTTCAATACGGCTTCCTTCCGGCGGAATTCCCTCTTTAAGCCTGATAAACAGGGAATCCGTGTCTCCGTAAAGCACTGAATATCCCAGAGTCTGCAGGAACGCCGAGGATTCCTTCAAAATCCACTGCCCGGTTTCGGTAATGGCAGACGGCAGGAACGGATGATAAAATCTGCAGCCGGGTGTTCCCATAACTCCGTAAAAGCTGTTCATCAGGATTTTTATTGCCTGAGACATGTACGGTTTGTTTTGTTTTTTTGCAATGCTTCTTTTTTCCATCAATTCTTCCAGAAAACCGGGAAGGATGTGCTGTGTTGATGAAAAACGGTGTCCCGAAGGAGTTGATATCCCATCGATGCTGTTTTTCAGCAGTGAATACGGATCAATTCTGAATGTCCTGATAATTGTCGGATACAGGCTTTTGAAATCCAGGATCACAATATTTTCATAAAGTCCGGGATCGGATGAAAAGACATAGCCGCCTGCGGCATGCTGGTCGGCATGGACGTCATCGGTATCCGGGGCGACGAATCCTTTCCTGTGGATCTGCGGCAGCATGAAATAATCAAATGATGCAACGGACATGTAAACCTTGTCTATCTGCAGCCCTGTGATGCAGCTTCTGGTGTATAATTGCTCCAGCAGTTCGGTTTTTTCAAAAATGTCCGCAGTCAGCGTGCAGTCCAGGATATTGTATTTCGCCAGGGCTTTTTTATCTTCTCTGTAGCGCCGTTCTATTTCCCGGACCTTGTTTTCTTCATCTGAAATATCTTTGCCCGTTCCGAGCAGTTCATTGGCTACCGAATCTAGCGAATAATCATCAAAGCTGTAAAAGCCCATGCGCAGTGTGCCGGGACCGTCAATAACGATTCTTCCGGGGACAGAGACAGTCTCCGGTCCCCTGACTGGTTTCTGAAAATAAACCGGACCTCCTGCTCTGCCTATTGAAAAGCGGATAGAATGTCCAATGCATTTATTTTCCAGAAATCTGAGATCAAAACCGATAACATGCCAGCCGATTATTATGTCCGGGTCTTCGCTGCGGATAAAGTCAATAAAACGCAGCAGTACATCTTTTTCTGATCCGGCATATTGTATAAGATCATCATCGGTTCCCGTTCCGTTCATAAAAACCACGGATCTTCGGCTGCTGCCATTCCTGATATGACAGCCGATGCAGTGCAGGGAATTGTCGCGGCCTGTTTCAATATCAAGCGAGAGTATGTTAAACCGGGGTTTGTATTCAGTGGGCTTTAGTTCCGGATTTATATATACTGGAATTCCGTTTCTTACTGTTTTTTTACCGGATATTTTTAACCCGCCTTTCAGGTGCCTTTCCATGCAGAATCTTTCAGCTGGCTTCACATCTGATTCAAAAACGGGTATTTCAAGTTCCTTGAGTCTGCGTTTTTCTTTGAAGCGGTTGTTTTTCGTCCGGAAATAGCACGCGCATACTCTTTTCCCCTGGAATGTGGTCAAATCAAGGTCCCTGAT
This sequence comes from uncultured Spirochaetia bacterium, assembly GCA_964554355.1. Taxonomy (GTDB): domain Bacteria; phylum Spirochaetota; class Spirochaetia; order CAZKOK01; family CAZKOK01; genus CAZKOK01. The sequence continues at coordinate 2,525 of CAZKOK010000164.1, forward strand.
CTCGGAAGCATTGTGAATAAATTGTTTTTTTTCCTGTTCAATAAAAAACAGCGGTTTATAAGGTGTATGGATGATCTGAAATCCTCCCCGTTCCCCGTTACAGAAGATATGAATTTCCGAGTGCCCGGAAATATCAATGCAGTTTCTGGTTAATATGAAACCTTTTTCGCTATCCACGGGGACAGTATACTAAAAAAAAGGAATGTCCGCAAAATGAATTTATACTGAATCAATATTGTTCCCACAAAACCTCTGCCATCCCTGCGGAGGTGGGGATATCTTTCCTTGTGCTTTTTAGAAATATATTAACCTGAAACAAAGTTCGCGAATATATTGGGGACAGACTCAAATAAAGACCCGAATATTGGGGTTCCGCTTTTTATCTGCGGGTTCTCTCAATTATCCTCATCATACTGTAAATCAGCCGGGCAGCGGCGAAATCGCAGTGGATAAAATGCTTCTTAGGTGCAAGTTCAACAACATCAAAGGCGATGATCTTTCTTTGAACAGCAATTGATTCAACAATATTCAGACCCTGATACCATGAAAGGCCGCCTGGTACCGGTGTCCCCGTGGCCGGAAAAACAGAAGGATCGAAGCCATCAACGTCAATTGTCAGATATACGTATTCAGGGAAATCATCAGGGATTTTTATTTTTTGGATATTTTCACTGTAAAGCTGTCTTCCGGTAAAGCATATAATGCTGTTTTCTTTTCTGTATTCAATTTCTTCTGAGCATTCAGCCCTGATGCCGATTTGTATTACCGGCCAGCCGGTTGTTTCGTGGATTCGGCGAATGACGCAGGCGTGACTCATCGGGTTTCCATCCAGTTCGTTACGCAGATCTGCATGTGCGTCTATCTGGATTAACCCTGCGTTTTTACCGTATTCTGTATAAACAGCTTTTGCACTTCCAAGACTGACTGTATGTTCACCCCCAAGAATAATGGGGACAGACCCGAAAGCAATGCTCCGGGCAGTCTGTTTTTCAAGATTTTCAAGGAACCGGGCTGTGTGCTTTCCATTTATAAAGGGTGTTGTGTGAATTCCTTTTTCACCCGGAGAACTTTTGCCGTCCCATAATTCAAGCTGATCGCTTGCATTAATGATGGCCTGCGGACCCCGGGCTGTACCGTATCCATAGCTGACTGATTTTTCGAATGGTGCGGGTATTATATGGAAAGATGCCTTTTCAGGTGATGCATTGGGGATTTCGCTTGAAAGAAAGTATGGTGTAAATTTCATGACAGTCTGCTCCTGAAATCGTGGTACCCGAACCTGCGTATCAGTTTAAGTTTTCCCCTATCAGAATCAAATGAATATATCGAGGGCAGGTTTACTCCGTTAAAGGTTGTGGTTTTTACCATGCTGTAATGGGCCATATCCGAAAATACAAGGGTATCACCCGGCTTAAGCGGCTGATCAAAGCTGTATTCTCCTATTACATCTCCGGCAAGGCAGGATACGCCTCCGAGTCTGTATGTATATTTCTTTTCTCCCGCTTTTCCCGATCCGGGGATGTGCGGCCGGTAGGGCATTTCCAGTACATCAGGCATGTGACAGCTGGCCGATGTATCAAGAACTGCCAGGTCCATTTTATTGTGCATTGTTTCCAGCACTCTGCTTACAAGCCATCCTGCATTGAGGGCAACGGCTTCACCCGGTTCAAGATAGACTTCCGTATTGTATTTTTTCCTGATTTCGACAAGCAGGTCCGTAAGCAGTCTGATATCGTAATCTTCACGTGTGATATGATGTCCTCCGCCAAGGTTTATCCATTTAAGGCCCTGCAGTTCGTTTCCGAAATTCTTTTCGACAGCCTCCCATGTGCGTACAAGCGAATCGGAGTTTTTCTCGCAGAGATTATGTATATGGATACCGTCAAGTTTTCTGATGAACCCCGGGGGAATTTCCGATCGGACCGAACCGAGTCTTGAAAATGGTGCTGACGGATCGTAAATTTCCGTTTCGGAATGTTCGGGATTTATTCTCAGGCCGAAAGAAATGCGGCTGAATTTTCTTCTGATAATTTCATATTTTTCATACTGTCCCGGAGTATTAAAGACAATATGATCTGAATATCTGCACAGGGCCGACAGGCTTTTTCCGGAATATGCCGGACTATAGCTGTGGACTTCACCGCCGAATTTTCTCCGGCCCAGTTTCGCTTCATTGAGAGAACTGGCGCAGACACCGTCCAGATATTTCCTTACAAGCGGAAATGTGCTGAACATGGCAAAACCTTTCAGTGCAAGCAGGATTTTAACACCCGCTGTCCGGTGTACTTCCGACAGAATTTCACAGTTTTCCCCGAGTTTCTTAATGTCAATGACAAAAGCCGGTGAGTTGATTTTCGAAATATTCAGTCGGTCAGGAGTACTTGCTTCCATGGCAGTCCGTATTTATTCAAATCTTCCATAAACGGGTCCGGATCGAATTGTTCCATGTTGAAAACACCGGTACCGCTCCATTTCTTTTCGAGGATCATTTTGGCGCCGATCATCGCCGGTACTCCGGTTGTGTAGCTGATAGCCTGGCTTTTTACTTCCCTATATGCATCCTCATGGCTGCAGATATTATAGATATAGCGTTTTTCTTCTTTTCCGCCCTTTTTACCTTTTACAATACAGCCGATACAGGTTTTCCCCCTGATAAGGGGGCCAAGACTTGACGGATCGGGAAGTACAGCTTTCAGGAACTGAAGAGGAACAATCTCCTGCCCGTTATAGATTACAGGGTCTATTCTGGTCATCCCGACATTCTGCAGGACTTCCAGATGCTTTAGGTAATTGTCCGAAAAACTCATCCAGAAACTGGCACGGTTCAGGGTCGGATAGTTTTTGACAAGTGATTCAAGTTCTTCATGGTACATCCGGTAGATGTTGTATGTGCCCACTTTTTCAGGACAGGTGAAAGGCCTGCTTGTACTCATTGCCGGAGTTTCGACAAATTCGCCTTTTTCCCAGTGCCTGCATGGCGCGGTCACTTCGCGGATGTTTATTTCCGGATTAAAATTGGTTGCAAAGGGCTTTCCATGGTCGCCGCCGTTAACATCAATTATATCGAGTTCGGTTATTTCCTCAAAATGATGTTTTTTCAGCCAGGCGGTAAACACATTGGTTACACCCGGATCAAATCCCGAACCAAGCAGCGCAAGCAGTCCCGCTTTTCTGAATTTGTCCTGATATTTCCACTGCCAGCTGTATTCGAATTTCGCCGTATCTCTGGGTTCGTAATTTGCGGTATCAAGATAATGAACTCCGGCATTAAGGCAGGCATCCATAATCGTCAGGTCCTGATAGGGAAGGGCAACATTGATTACAAGTTCCGGTCTGTGTTTTTCAAGAAGAGCGGTAAGTTCAGGTACATTGTCGGCATCAATTTGTTCGCAGATCATTTTCCTGCCCGTATTCCGGACGATTTTTTCACATTTGCTTACTGTCCGGCTGGCAAGAATTATCCCGGAAAACACTTCCGGCAGCATTGCGCATTTGTGCGCTACAACAGAACCGACTCCGCCGGCCCCGATTATCATAACTCTGGACATGTTTCCTACCCCCTAATTTTCCCTTTCAAAATAGGTGTATCCCCGCAAGCTTGTTTCATATCCTGTTACCATGGTACGTCTTTCTTTCGCTGTAATCAGTCCGGCCTTGACAGCTGTTTCGGCTTTCTGGCGGAATTTTTCCAGGAGGGCTTTTGGTTCATATTCAACATAACTCAGTACATCGGCAATTGTATCACCTTCAATTTCACGTACGATATCGAAACCGCCGTCTTCGAGTATCCTTATGCTTACAACATTTGTGTCCCCGAACAGATTATGCAGATCGCCCAGCGTTTCCTGATAGGCGCCGACCAGAAAAAATCCCAGGTAGTAATCTTCGTCGTCTTTAAGTTCATGAAAGGAAAGAACTGATGAAATGTCCTTGACGCTGATAAATTTGTCAATTCGCCCGTCGCAGTCGCATGTTATGTCGGCGATGATTCCTTTTCTTGAAGGATATTCATTCAGCCTGGTTAACGGCATAATCGGGAATATCTGATCGATGGCCCAGGCATCGGGAAGTGACTGGAATACGCTGAAATTGGCGTAATAAATATCGGCAAGTGCATTTTCCAGACCCTCAATGCCGGGCGGAATTTTTTTCAGTTTTTTTGTCAGTGCACTGATTTTCAGTAATATTGTAAGGAAAATATTCTCAGACAGAGACCTCTCCCTGAGATTGATCTGCCCGTGCTGAAAAAGCTGACGGGTCTGGTCCCTGTAATAAATTGCATCGTTCAAACATTCCTGGATATTTTTCTGGTTCATATCATTAAGGACTTCATTCAGATTCAGAATTGCCTCATGCGTATCCTCATCAAATTTTTCAGGGATGGAAGTCGGTTCAAACCGTGTCACATCCAGAATATTTACAAGCAGCACCGAATAATAAGCAACAGTCGCCCTTCCTGATTCGGATATGATATTCGGATGTTTGATTCCCTCTTCGTCAAATACGCTTATGAGTACTTCAATTATGTCGTTGGTGTATTCGTCGAGGCTGTAATTCTTACTGTGAATGTAGTTGGTCTGTGATCCGTCATAATCCACTGCAAGACCGCCGCCGAGATCGAAATAACCCATCGGAGCGCCTTCTGTTGTAAGCCCTCCATAAAGCCGGGCAGCTTCCAGCACAGCCTGCCTTACATCCCTGATATTCGGGATCTGCGATCCAAGATGAAAGTGAAGCAGTTTCAGGGAATTCATCATTTTTTCTTTTTTAAGCTTGTCGACCACAGCAATAATCTGTGTACTTGTAAGTCCGAAAATACTCCTGTCGCCGCCGGATTCACTCCAGTGTCCGCCCGCAGTAGATGAGATTTTGAAGCGGACTCCTATCTGCGGGGTGATTCCAAGCGCCTTCGATCTTTCAATTATCAGGTCCAGTTCTCCCTGCATTTCCAGAACAAAAAAAAGATTAAAGCCCATTTTTGTGGCATTAAGGCCGAGATCAACAAATTCCTCATCCTTGTAGCCGTTGCAGATTATACAGGCTTGCCTGTCTTCCATTACACCGAGGGCGGCAATCAGTTCTGCCTTGCTGCCTGCCTCCAGGCCATGATGATATCTTGAGCCGAAATTCATTATTTCCTGTACGATCTGTTCCTGCTGGTTTACCTTGATCGGATAGACCCCGCGGTAATTTCCCTTATAGCCCTGACCTTTAATTGCGCTCCGGAACGACTCATTAAGTCTGCCAAGCTGACTGTCCAGCAGATTTTCGATACGCAGAAGTACCGGTAAATCGAGACCTCGCTCCGTAATGCCGTTTATTATATCAATAAAGGATACTGAAGTTTTTTCCTTGTTTATTTTTGGAGTAATCTGAAGATTGCCTTCTTTAGATATGGAAAAATAGCCGGCTCCCCATTCGTTTACACCGTATAATTCAGCAGATTTTGAGCTGCTCCATGATTCAAAAATTTCACTTCCTGCCATGGGCTCTCCTTCATGTTTTCTACTGTCTTAATGCAGTGAAA
>CAZKOK010000165.1:0-8014 GCA_964554355.1 uncultured Spirochaetia bacterium
AAACCGTGCTGTTTGCACGGCAGCTTAAAATCCCTGTTCTGGGTATTATTGAGAATATGAGCGGATTTGTCTGTCCGCACTGCGGCAAGGAAATAAATCTGTTCGGTACTGACGGCGGGAAGAAGGCAGCGGAAGACCTGAAAGTGCCTTTTCTCGGCAGTATACCGATCGATCCGGCAATGGTAACATCAGGCGATACGGGGAAGCCTTTTATAGAACTGGAAAAAGATACTGTTACAGGCAAAGCCTTTTCAGGGATAATAGATAATATTGCAGGTGAAAAATAAACCGGACAGGGAATGCAGTTGGTTTCAGGTCTGTCCGATGAAAACCTTTTATCTGAACGGACAGCTTGACAGGCAATACATCGAAAAATACTGCATGGGAGACTGGCTGTCCTGTGTGCGTTACAGGAAAGAAGAAGCCGGAGTATATCATCCGGACAATATGCTTCCTGACGGCAGTATTGATGACAGCCTTTCCTGATATACTCATTATTCAGCGATGCTTATTATAAATTCAGCCTGGACACCGTAATAGCTGTATTTTCCGGTTTTCAGATTCTGTACTGCATTTTCAATTACAGATATTACGGGTAAATTCAGATCAAATGATGTGTAAATTGTTTCATCATTGAAAATTATCTTCATTTCGGTTTCATTATCAAGATTAATATTCAGAGGAACAAAGAAAGTATATGTGACTATCCTGTCGCTGGATGTAACCAGAAAATCCTCAATTTTCTGTACGGCTTTCTTTTTGCCGTCTATTTTCAATATCATAAAATAGTCATAATTTTTAAGGCCTTTAAAAAAATCATGGTAGACAAGATCCGTTTCTTCGTCATTGAAAATACCGTCATAATCAAGATCACAGTAATCAAGGACATCCCGGCTCCACCATTCGTCCCATGTCCAGATCAGTTCGATTTTTTCAAGAACATTATCATTAATAATCAGAATAACCTGAGGAGAAACAAATAGATGGGGGTGTGCCGGTATAAGCGATGCTGTCAGAAGGATAAAAACAATCAGCAATAACACTTTTTTCATTTCTCTTTTCCTTATCGGTTTTACAGCATCATAAAAAGGCCGATCAGAATTATGAATGCAATTGATATATACTCTACAACCGATGAAACTTTTTCCGCCTGATGTACTGTTTTATCGGCTATTTTCAGGATCCCGTTGCGGGCCAGGATTGCAATAACTCCGGTGGCCGAAAGCAGAAGGAACATTCCAAGTGAAATGAAAAGCACAGCTGCCAGTCCGATGTAGAATATTCCGCGCGGTATTGTCAGCATCATTATCATAAGGGCCACGGGGCATGGGACAATTCCGGCCGAGATTCCGACCAGTACCAGGCGGGTGTTTCCCTTGTATTCAGGTTTTTCCCTGTGCCTGTGCAGTATTTTTATAATAAGAAAAACAACTCCGATAATCAGAATGAGGATGCCGCTGGCTGTCATAAAATAGCCCTGCATCTGTATTTTGAATATTCCGCGGAGTCCTTTTATTACAAGTGTGAATATAAATGAAAGTATCACGGCTGACCCTGAATGCACGGCCGATACTATCAGGGCAAGAAGCAGCGACTTGCGTAAAGGATGTTTTTCTTTTAGAAAGAATGAGGCAATAAGGGTTTTACCGTGCCCGGGCCCCAGTGAGTGTACGATACCGTAAACAAAGGCGATCCCCAGAAGGGCAAAAAACAGGCCTGCCGAAAATTCCTCCGTAAGTTTCCTTAATATTTCATTCAGGCTGTTGTCGAAACTCCGCAGGAAATTTGTAAATGCGGATTGTGCAGGAACCCCGTTGTCAGGTGTTCCGGATGAGCATGATGCAAATATCAGTAATAATGCAGTAAGGCTTAATCTTTTTTTATTGAGAATCATTTTCATTATTATAAATTGATATTTTATTTATTTCAATGGGTGAAAATGAGTTTTTTGGCTTAAGCTGGGCGGCTGCTCTATTAAGATTTTGTAATACTTCTATTTCAGACAGAATTCGATCTGATATCAATTTTACAGCATAATCCGCCTTCGTTTCTGAATGAAATATCACCGTCCAGCTGATGTTCAACAATGCTGGTGACTGTTTTCAGGCCGAGTCTGCTGTCTTTATCAAGATTGAAACCGGAAGGAAAGCCTCTCCCGTTGTCCCTGACTTCAATATGTATTCCTTTCTGTTTTGAAAGTCCTAGATTGATATCAATAGTGCCTTCATTTTTGTCTGTGAATGCATACTTGATTGCATTTGTTAAAAGTTCATTAATAACAAGCCCGAGAGGAATAGCCGTTTCAATCGATACACTGATGTCACTTGATTTGCAGAAGAGATTAATGCGGTGTTTTTCAGTCATATAACTCTGCCGGATCATCATTATCAGATCGGACAGGTAGTTTTTCAGATTCAGGGAAGATAAATCCCCGGATTCATAAAGCCGCTGATGCACAAGGGCCATCGACATGATTTTTGTTTCAAGTTCCCTGAAGATTTTCTGTATTTCAATATTTGAGATTATGTCCGACTGCAGCTGAAGCATGGAGCAGATAATCTGCATGTTGTTTTTGGTCCTGTGGTATAATTCCTTGAGCAGGACTTTCTTTTCTTCCAGGTCTTTTTTTATCTGTCTTTCGGATTTCTTTCTGTCTGTTATATCCTCGCCCGAACTCAATGTGCCGACTATTTCACCATATGTATTCCGCAATACAGTATTATGAAAGGAGATTATGCGCTTAAGTCCGGATGCGGTAAGTACAACATTTTCATAATATTCCACCGGCTTGATTTCACCTTTCATCAGTTTTTTATAGACGGATTTTACCTGTTTTCTCTGTTCAGGAGGAATAAAGTTATCAAACCAGTTTTTGCCGATTATGTCTCTTTTTTTATACTCAAGGATGCTGCAGCCTTTCTGATTTATATGGGATACATCTCCCTTGTTATCCAGAACGATAAACATGACTCCTGCGATTTTAAAAAAGGAATCAATTTCGAATTGTATTTTGTTCTTGTCATTTTTATTCATTATATTTCATAAAAAACCTGCCGTTTTCCATTATAGCATTTTTGAAATCTTTTTGCAATTTTACCGCAGCTGATGATTTGCCCTGTCTGACAGATGTTCTGCGGAATGATGTTTTCAGGAAACGGGCATTCCGCGGTTATTCCGGTTTTTTCAGATCCGATACTATTATCAGTTCATGTTCAATCTTTGCGCTTTTTCTGAGCATCGCGGTTGCTCCGCATAAATCTTCGCTGGATAATGCAATCGCCCGCTCAAATTCCCGTTTATAGACGGTATCGGCATTAATGCGGAAAATAACCCTGATATAATCAAATGTCTTTGGATGATATTCAGTTAATTCTGCTTCAACCGTGATATCAAGTCCGGCAAACGGGATTTTTCGCTTGTTCAAAATATACACAACATCCATGCCCGTACATCCGGCAAGACCATAAAGAATCATTTCTTTCGGGCTGGGCGCTTCGGCCCTCCCCCCGGCGTTTTTAACAGCGTCCATTACGACCGGATGTATTCCGTCTGTCCTGAAACGCATATTACCATTGTATTTTGTAACTATTTTCATACGCACCTTTTTTCTGGCTTTGATATAGTATTTATATTATAATATATATAATATCATGAATATGGAAGAAGAAAATATGTCTGAACCTGACTGTCTTGCCTGTAAAAGCAAAGCCTGCAAAACTAAAACAGCCGATTGTTTCAATCTGAGAGGAGAAAGTTTGAGTGTTTACCCGGGACAGGCTGAAAAAGAAACAGTAAAGAACAGTTCGGTGCTTGTAGATAACGGAAGGGCGGGCAAACTTTCCCGTTTCCAGGAAGTAATCGAGTTCTGCAAACTTCAGGGATATAAAAATGTCGGGATTGCCTACTGTTTCGGTCCTGAAGAATATGCGCTGATTGGCAGGAACAAAATGAAAGCTGAAGGTATCAATATTATTCCCGCACGATGCACCATGGGCGGCATCAATTATTCGATAAATACTGCATTTCTTTCTGATCAAAACTGAACCAGCTTATGGTGTCTCCCAATGTTTCCGCCTGGCTTGCCAGCTCTTCAGCAAGCGATGCAGAGTGTTCTGCAACAGCACTGTTGTTCTGAACCACCTGATCAAGCTGCATTACGGCCCTGTTTATCTGATCCAGTCCTCTTGCCTGTTCCTGGCTGGAAGCATTTACTTCCTGTATCAGATCGGCTGTCTTTTTGATGTCGGGTATAAGTTTTGCCAGGGTTTCGCCTGCCCGCGCCGCAAGGCCGGTTGTTTTTGTTGAAAGATTATTGATTTCGCCTGCCGCATTCTGACTTCTTTCGGCAAGTCTGCGGACTTCGGCTGCTACCACTGCAAATCCCTTTCCGTATTCTCCGGCTCTGGCTGCCTCGATTGCCGCATTCAATGCCAGCAGGTTTGTCTGGCGTGCGATTTCCTCTATAAACAGGATTTTTTCTGCGATTTCATTGACAGCATTAATTGACTCATTTACAAGCCTGCCGCTTACATCGGCATCGTCTGCCGCCTTCAGGGCTGTTTTTTCGGTCAGCTGGGTGTTTTCGACATTGTGCTGGACTGTTGCATTCATTTCTTCCAGAGAAGACGAGACTTCCTCGACTGAAGAAGCCTGCTCACTGGCACCCTGGGAAAGTTCGGATGCGGTACTGCTCATCTGCAGGCTTCCTGATGAAAGATTTTCAACAACTATATTGATATTGTTTATAATGTCACTTAGTTTTGATGCTGTTGTGTCCAGTGCTTTAAGCAGGATACCGATTTCATTATTTTTCCTGCGATATTTACTGCCGGATATATTTTCAAATTTGCCGTCCGCCATGGATTTCAGAACAGAAACGGTAATCTGGATAGGTTTGCTGATGGTCCTTTTTATAATGTTAAAGCAAATGAACATCACGATTAATACAAGGGGAGCCCCCCATAATAAATGGACGACTCCATTTTCTCCTGCAAGGTATGAAGCAAGTGCTGTAAGTATTGCAACACATAGCACTATGGATACAATAACAAAGACAATGGAATTTTTATAAATCCTTGATGCGATTAATATGCACAATGGTGCCAGGACGGCAACTGCCAATAAGAAAATGATTGTATTTGACATATTTTTTCTCCTTATAAATTAATGATATTAATAATTGTTCTGACTTCAAGATTTATGAGAAAAAAATTACAGCCTGATTTGACAATTTGAACGAATTACTGTTTCTTTTTAGCAGCAAGTGAAATAATTCCGGCAATCAGGAATACAAGCGCAGAACAACCGAAAAGAATGATTACAATTCTCCAGATCAGATCCAGATTTATGCTGCTGATGGCCGTGCCAAAGGCTATGGTTACGGGGATGGTAATCGCAAGAAACGCTGTCTGGTTTCCGGATTCTTTTTTTTTCTTCTCTTCTGACATTTTACCTCCCTCTGTGATATTTTAAGATTTTACTATTCTGAAAGGGCAATGTAAATTTTTTTTTATAAAACCTGGAGATTATTTCCGGCATCGGTCAGCAGCGGGTTCTTGCATTCTTCAAACTGAAACCAGCTTACAGATTCTCCAGGGATTTCAGACTGGTCTGAGAGTTCTCCGGCCAGCGATACCGAATGTTCTGCAGCAGCTGTATTTTTCTGCACAATCTGATCAAGCTGCAGTACCGATGAATTTATCTGTCCGATTCCGAGGGCCTGTTCCTGACTGGATACATTCACTTCCTGAATCAGTTCGGCAGTTTTCCTTATATCGGGAATAAGCCTGGCCAATTTCCCTCTGACTTGTTTTCCGAGTGATTTTGTTTTTGCAGTCCTGACGGCATTTACAGCATTCTGCCTGACAATTAAATTCATTTCTTCAAGCGAAGCTGACACTTCTTCTACGGATGATGCCTGTTCACTTGACCCCCCGGCTTAACTCGGAAGCAATATCTGACAGCTCAGCGCTGCCGGAGGCAAGGTTCATTGCTACAGAGTCTATACTTCTGACAATATTTCCGAGTTTGTTGACAGTGGTATCAAGTGATTTCAACAACGTTCCTATTTCATTGTTTTTTTTAAGGTAGCGACTGTCTGACAGATTTTCAAATTTTCCTTCTGCCATCGATTCAGGGACCGAGACAGTGGTTTTTATCGGTTTGCTGATTGACCGGATTAATATATGGGTTTACTCTGTGTATCAGCTAATAATTTATAATTACAATATTAAAAAAGGAGAATTCAATGAAAAAAATAATTACCGTTATTTTACTGTTGTCTGTCCTTTCTCCGCTGTTCAGTCAGGAAAACAATGCTGCAGGTGAAGAACCACCGAAAATCGAACTGAAAGGATCAGGAATTTATCAGTATTTCGAATATCAGGGTGAAACGCTTACCATGGGAAGATTCTCGGAAATTATCAGGTCCTATGAACCGTCTGCGGCTGAGTACAAAAAAAGCAACGCATATATGGGATGGGCCATCGGACTTGGATCGGCAGGCGGTATTCTGCTTGTCTGGTCGACACTGGGACATGGTCTGGCAAATACGGGGAATGAGGATGCAACTCTCTTTGACTGGCCGTTGTTCGGGGTCAGCATAGGCTGTATCGGAGGTGCGGTTGTTCTTGGAATACTGCAGGGGAAATCACTGAAACAGGCGATTGCAGTATTTAACAGCCGTGAAACTGATTATATTAATAGTGAATTATGATGAATAGCAGCAAATCCGCAGATTTATGGGACAGGATCGCCGGCAGATATGACCGCCAGGTATTTAAAATTTATTCAAAGGCTTATGAAAAGACTGTCAGCCTGTCGGCGAAATATCTAAAGAAAGATTTTTCAGTTCTTGATTTTGCCTGCGGCACTGGAATAGTAACGCTTGGTCTTACCGGTCATGCAGGCAGAATAACAGCAATAGATACATCCGGAAAAATGATTGATATAGCTGCTGCCAAGGCTGCAGCAGAAAATATTGCTAATATTGAATTCAGCCCGGATGATATATTCGACAGTAAATTTGACAATAAGAAGTTTGATGCAGTCACGGCCTTCAATATTCTTTTATATATAGAAGATATTGAAATGCTGCTTAAAAGAATAAGGCAGCTTCTGAAACCCGGAGGAGTGTTTGTCTCTTCCACCGACTGCCTGGGTGAAAAAAGATCTATTCTGAATGTTATACGGAAATTTCTCGGATTTCTCGGCATTTTCCCCTATATGAAATTCTACTCGTCAGAAGAACTTGAGCAGACAATAAAACAGGCAGGATTTTCTTTGATAAAAACTGCGGAACTTTTTTCAAAACCCCTGAATTATTTTATTGCCGCAAAATAACAGCAGATGCCTGATTATTTTTTTTTCTTCTTTTTTTGATATCAGTTTTATTTTATCATTAAATGCAGAGGAAAAAGTAATGGAAAGTTTTATAATTTATTCGGAAGCAGTAAAGCAGATCCCGCCGGCGACCCTCGAACATCTGAAAATGCTTATCAAAGAATCGGGATTCGGGGAGAACGACGAGGTCTACAGAAAGATGATTGAGGCCTGGCTTCTGAAAAAGGCCTCTTTTGCCAAAATGACCGAGCATTCAGGGTTCACTACCCGTGAGAGTTTCGAAAAGGAGAATACAAGCGGCTGCTGTCTGCTTACCCAGTCGGGTTCATTGATATTTCTGGGACCGCTTGTTTCGGGCAAACGCAATTTAAACTATACGAGTATCGGTTTCAGGACAGATGTACCTCAGACGCATTCCGAATCAGGCATAACTCTGGCGGATGATATTGAATGCGGAAAACCTGTGAAAATTTCGGGCGGAAAAATGGAAAGGACATCCGTAATAACCGATATTGCCGTACGCCCTCAGCTGGAACCTGCAGATGTTCAGGCCGAAGAACTTAAAAAGGCTGAATCGGGAATCAAGCTGGAATTTATAAACCACAACAGGCAGATCCTTACCGAAAGAACCGACAATGAGTCCCTGCGTTCAAGGGACGACCTCTTCAGAAAA
>CAZKOK010000166.1:0-8014 GCA_964554355.1 uncultured Spirochaetia bacterium
AGCCAGTATATTATAAATCAGATTATTTTGCAGTAAGAAATATAGAATAATATGAACCACGAATGATTAGAATGAATTGGGGAATTACCCGGATGGTAAATATAAACCAACAGAATGACAAAAGAAATTTTTTCATTATTATATTCGTGCAATTCTTTCCCACATTCGTGAAATCCGTGGTTTAATATTCTATCCGGACATATTTACATCAAGTGCAATTTCTTCATTTTCCCTGATAACGGTCATTTTAAAGGTGCCGCTTTTTCTTTCGGAAATATTTCTGTAAAAATCGCTAATGCCGCTGATTTTTTTGTTGTCAATCCTGATTATCAGGTCGCCCTGATCAAGCCCGGAAAGCTGGAGTATTGTTTTATCATCAATTTCGGTAACAATAACGCCGTAGTCGTACCCTTCGATTCCAAGGTCGTCTATAATGTCATCAGAAAGAGCATAGATAAATATTCCGGGCCATCTGTCAATTCTGTTTTCTGCAAGCAGTTCGGAGCGGCGGCCGATAGTTACTGTTACTTTCTTTTCCTTTCCGAATCTGAAAAGTGTGAATTCTGCTTTTTCCCGAGGTTTAAGGTTTCCAACGTATCTGGCAAGATCGTCAGTATCACTAACTATTCTTCCGTTGACGGATGTTATAAAATCGCCGGCGCGTATTCCCCCATTGTATGCAGGAGAATTAAAGAAAACACTTGATACAAAAATGCCTTTTTTCCCGGACACATCAATCCCGGATTTGTATTCATCGTCAATTTCGCGGTGTGAAACACCCAGCCAGCCGTATTCCACCTCACCGTATGATATAAGATCATCGATAACCTTTTTTGCATTATTTATAGGTATGGAAAATCCGAGTCCGATATAGGTACCGGTAGGTGTAGCTATCCAGGTATTTATGCCGACAACTTCTCCTCTGGTATTAACAAGGGCGCCGCCGGAATTGCCCTGGTTAATTGCGGCATCGGTTTGTATGAATTCATTGATATTTTCTGTCGGGCCGCTCCGGCCTTTTGCCGAAACAATCCCGGCGCTGACGCTTGAAAAATAACCGAACGGATGTCCTATTGCAAGCACCCAGTCTCCAACGAAAAGTTCATCCGAATCTCCGAGTACTGCCACCCTGATATCAGTATTATCAGAACGGAATTTTATAATCGCAAGATCAGATCTTTCGTCCTTGCCGACCAGTTCAGCATCAATTTCATCCTGGTTCTGGAGCACAACACTGATTTCATCGGCATCCCCGACAACATGGTCATTGGTCAGGACAAAAATGTCCTTGCCGGTTTTTCTGATGATAACTCCGGAACCGAGTCCTTCATTTCTGAATTGATGGTCATTGTTATCGTCCGGAAAGCTGAAAGGATTATTAAACGGGAAATTGAAATCATCAAGGTCTGCGCCTGTGCTGTATTCAGTAACATTTACCTGAACAACCGAAGGAAGAATAGCCGCTGCAACATCCCTGAAACCGGCAGAAAGATCAACTGACTCAATGCTGCCGGAAGCGGTATTGTCAAGAGCGTAAATTTCATCAGGTGCCCTGAACCCCGAGAACCATGAAAAGGCGGCAAATGAAATTATAAATCCTGCAAGCACGCTTACAAAAATGATATTAAAGATAAAGAATTTGCGTGAATACATTATTTTCTTTCCTGACATTGTATGCTCCTGTTATTCAGCAGTAAGTATTTCGGTACGGTCTTCCAAAACAGCTACAGTATGCTCAAAATGAGCTGAGAATGAATTATCGGCTGTAACTACCGTCCAGTTATCATCAAGTATAAATATATCATCTGTTCCTGCATTTATCATTGGTTCAATTGCGATGACCATTCCCGGCCTTAATCTTGTATTGACACCTTTACCGGGATAATTGGGTATCTGGGGTTCCTCATGCAGCTCAAAGCCGGTACCGTGACCGCAGTATTCACGGACAACTCCGTATTCATAGGATTTGGCATGGCTGTAAACAGCTTGTGATATATCACGGACCCTGTTGCCGCAGACTGCGGCTTTGATTGCCTTGTCAAGACATTCTTTTGTGACAGTAAGAAGAGTTTGTGCCTTCGGGCTGATATTTCCTACGCCATAAGTGGCTGCAGAATCGCTTATATAGCCCTTAAAAGTAACACCGATATCAATACTTACGATATCTCCTTTTTTCAATCTGTATTTTCCGGGAATGCCGTGTATTACCTGTTCATTTACCGATATGCATATTGAAGCCGGGTAACCCTGATAATTAAGAAAAGAAGGTATTGCACCCTTTCCGGTTATAAAATCATGAGCGGCTATGTCCAGTTCCCTGGTTGTTATTCCCGGAGATATCATATCTTTCAGGAGTTTATGGGTTGCCGCAAGGATCCTTCCGGAGTCCCTTATACGCTTAATATCATCAATGCTTTTAAGCTGTATCATTATTCACCTGTATGCAAGATTCGGGATTTCAGGAGCAATGCTCTTGAATCAGTATTATCATTTTTAAGAATAGTATCAAGGTATGAAAGACATTTTTGATTATTGCCGAGGCTGTATTCATAATCGGCAAGAGTATGAAGTATCAGGCGCGTTTTGACAGGAGTCCTGTTTTTTTCATCTGCAAAATAGAGTTTTTCAGCCTGGTAAAGATATTCGCCGCTCTGGAATGTATTTTCGGAAACGCGGGAAACAAGAAAAAGATTATAATAGATTTCCCATGAAGGGTGTTTGCCGGCATAAGAAAGAAGATATTTTTCGCCGATTGTATAAAAACCGTATGTTGAATAAAAAATACCGGCATAAAGATCGCTGACATCATTTTTTACAAGCTGAAGAGCGAATGAAAGATCTTCAAAATTATTCCGTTTGTAAATATACCATAGATAAAATTCAAGCAGATTGGAATCAATATCTTCTCCTTTTGAATGAATTTCATTCCAGAAATATGACAGAAATTTATTTTCCGATCTGCCTGAGCCGAGATAAAAATCATAATATGCATTAATCAGATTGGATTCTCCCGAATTCAGCCTTGACTGAAGACTTGAGCCTGCCTGTGCCGTATTTCCGCTTCTGTTTAAAAAATCGGCATATAGAAGATTAAAATACGGATTGCCGGGATACAGGATACTGCACTTTTCGATCATTGACAGTTCAAGATTATTATTTACATTCTCAAAGGCCCAGAGATAATTGAACATCATTATCCAGTTATTCTTAAGTTCGCTGTCATAAAATCCGGCGAGGTAGGAGCAGGCCCCTGGGTAATCTCCAAGAATAAAGTACGAATCGACTGCGGCAGGGATAAATACTGAAGGATAACTTTCTGCAAGCTGCACCGACAGCCGGTAATTCAAATTGTGGAAGGCGATTTCAGCGGCTTCTGACGGGTATTTCCTGGCGGCTTTTTCAAGGTAATACGGTATTTTGCCTTGATTGTTTTTAAGAAAAACCGATAACAATGCAGAATTAAGATAAAGTGAAGAATTATCAGTTTTTGAGGCAAGATCATACAATTCTTCCGGATTGTCGTAATAGTTATGGGTAATAAGTGTATATACACCGTATCTGTCAGGAATTATATGCCTGTATTTGTAGCTGATTTCCGCTTTCAGCGAATCCCACTGATTTGATGCAAGGTATTCTTCAGCAACAGCGTAGCTTTCCTTGTATTTCCCTGTCCGCAGAAGTGAATATGCAAGAACCGCATGGTATTCTTCCCGCGGATTCTGCTTAATGATTCTGTTTGAGATTTTTGTAAGGAAATAATAGTCATGTGTTATATCAGCAATTCTGAGTGATCTGTTTATTATTCCTGAAAGCAGCGCCCGTCTGTCGGTTTCTCCGGCAGATTTATACAGAAGGGACTGTGCATCGCCGAATTTCCTCTGAAAGATAAGCACATCGACATCCTTTCTTACATCGGTGTCGCTTGTTTCGTTTTTAACTCCGCATGATATTAATGTCAGCAGGAAAAGGAACAGGATATTAACCGAAAAGATTTTTTTTAATTCCATCAAGCACACCATTTATAAATCTGTATGAATCATCAATACCGAATTCCCTGGCCAGATTTATTGCTTCGTCGATTGTTACAATTGCTGGTATATCCTGCTGGTACTTGAGACTGAAAATACTGATACGCAGAATTGCCAGATCAACTTTTGATATACGGGAAAAATCCCAGTTATCAATGTTTTCAATGATGATTTTATCAATTTCCCCGATTTTTTCAATAGTACCTGCAAGAAGAAGAGATGCAAACTGTTTTATTTCAGGATTTTTTATTTCTGAATCAAGCCAGTCAAAGCCCAGAAGCTGTTCGGTCGGGAGACGGTTTATTTCCCAGCTGAATACTCCCTGAAAGGCAATGATTCTGGCCTGATGTCTGTGTCCCATGGCTATTGAAGTTCTGCGTCAAGAATCTTTATGTCTGCTTCTGCGCGCAGCTCATCGATCAATTCAAGAACGGCTTTCTGAAGTACATTCTGCTGTTTTTCCTGATAAAGCCCGGCCTTAAGATATTCGCGGACTGTCATTGTTGCATCCGGCCTTATCGTATCATCAAGTGTAAGCATTTTGGGAGGAACAATCTCTGTTACCTTGAAAATATGATAACCCAGAGATGTCTCGAGTATGCCTTTGACTTCATCGTTTTTCATTGAAAATATGGTGTTGAAAACAGAATCTCCGAAAGACTTTTTAAGATTCGGGTCATTTATCGGAACATAGCCGATATTGCCGCCCTGATATTTGGTCTGGGTGTCTTCGGAATACTCGGCGGCAAGTTTTTCAAAAGTCATGGTCCCGTTTTTAAACATCTTGTAGATGTTGTTTATGTTTTCAAGGGCTTTCTGCTTGTCAGCGGCGCTCAGATTCAGGGTGCTGACAAGAATATGACTCAATTTTACAAATTTGGGATTTACAAGATTCTGGGCATTATTTTCATAACTGGTCTGAATATCATCCTCCGTCGGCTGAGGGATATTTTCAAGCATGTCTTTCTTTGCCTGCATAATATATCTGTTCTGAAGGACCTGGTTTTTTATACTTTTTTTGTATTCATCCCATGTCATTCCCGCCTGCTGCTTTATTATCTGCTGGAACTGTTCGTCTGTAATTGTCTGGCCGATCTGCTGCTCGGCACTTTTTTTATAGGAATCAAGAATGGAATTCAGTTCGGAATCCGTGATTTTTACTCCGTCCCTTTCAGCGGCCTGGGCAATGAGTATTTCATCAATCAGGCTTTCAAGAATCTTTTTCCTGGTTATTGATGAAAGGTCTATTCCGCTCTGCTGGGCAAGGAGCTGTACCTGATCAATCTTTCTCTGGAGCTGCATCGAAGTAATGAATTCGTTTTTTGTAAGAAAAACAGTAGCCACAGGCTGATCAATCAGATCAGCAAAAAGCACATTCGATATTAAAAGAGTAATAATTAATAAGCAAAATTTTCTTTTCATAAAAACCCTCATAAAAAACTAATTTAAATATAGCACATGTAAAAAAAATTATAACAACTATTATATAAACTTAAACTAATTTTCAGCCTATATGAAGACGTTTGCCGAAGTATTCGGCAGCTGCGGCCGACTTGAAAATCTCCGAATTTTTCAGATACATCCCTTCGGATTCCATGACCTTCATAAGTCTGAGTAATGTCTTTTCGCATCTTATGCCGGTTTTATATAAGAACGCGGAACATCGTTTTCCCTGGACCATTCCGGCATTTGCTATGTATCTTTTGACATTATCAGTTATTTTTCCGCCGAAAAGGGTTGTTGAGGCTGTTCCGACAACAATATACTGATAGGAAGTAAGCCTTTTGTCATTGTCTTTGTCACCGTCAATGACATCGACAATGTGACCCTGGCTTTCAATTCCCTGAGATACTTTTTTTCCTAATTCGATAATCCTTTCTCCGCCCAATGAACGGAAAAAGACAACGGCTACTCTCAATAAACCAACTCCGGATGAATATTTATTACTGACCATGACTTTCAGATTCCGAAGGAATAATGCCGTCTACCCCGGAATCAAGTCCAAGATCCAGAACAGTTCCCGGATCGATCAGGTTTTCCGATTCGTCATCTGCAGTATTATTGTTCCACCAGTCAGTTGTTTCTTCTGCGTATATGCCGGAATCAGAGGCATCGCTTTTATTTATATAGGCAAGAAAAGCTGCACAGACCAGAAAAATCGCGCCCATTATTGAAGTTGCCTTGGTAAGAATATTACCTGAACGTGAACCGAACGGGGTTGTACTGCCGCCGCCGAAAAGGCCGCCGATACCTTCGCCCTGTTCATCCTGCACCATTACGATAAGAATCAAAAGAACAGATGTAATAATAAATATCACAAGTAACAAAATCCCTAAAATACCCATAAAAATCCTCTGTTATTCATAATTGATAATTGCAGTAAAAGATTCAGCTTTCAAAGAAGCTCCGCCGACCAGAGCCCCGTCAATGTTTTCCATATTCAAAAGGTCAGAAGCGTTTTCAGGCTTTACGGACCCTCCGTACTGGATAACAAGTTTTTCAGAAGCATCCTGGCTGTATAATGATCTGATTTTTTCCCTTATAACCTTGTGAATTGCATCAGCATCTTCAGGCGTTGCGGTTTTTCCCGTACCGATAGCCCAGACAGGCTCATATGCAATGGTTACGGATGAAAGCTGTATTTCTGAAAGGCCTGCAAGACCTTTTTCAAGCTGGTCTCTGACAATTGTTTCAGCCTGTTCCGCTTCTCTCTGATCAAGGGTTTCCCCGATGCACAGGATAGCATCAAGACCATGTTTCAGGGCAAGATGAACTTTTCTGTTGATAAATTCATCAGATTCACCATAGATAAGCCTGCGTTCAGAATGACCCAGAATAACCGTGTCAGCACCAAGATCCTTGAGCATAAAAACCGATACTTCACCGGTATGCGCTCCGGATTCCTCGTCAGACATATTCTGGGCGCCAAGCAGAATATTGGAGCCTTTTGTTACAGCCGAAACAGCATCCAGGCTTGTAAAGGGAGGTGCAATCATGATTCTAACCTGACTGTCCCTGAGCTTTTCGACAAGTTCTTTGGCAAGAGAAACAGCTTCGGAACGGGTTTTATTCATTTTCCAGTTGCCGGCAATATATATATTTCTCAATTTTACGTACCTCTTTGTTGACTTAAATAATTATTCTTCAAGCGCAGCGATACCGGGAAGGACCTTGCCTTCCAGGAACTCAAGCGATGCTCCCCCGCCGGTTGACACATGATCGATTTTATCAGCATAGCCGAATTTGTTAACGGCTGCAACAGAGTCGCCGCCGCCCACAACAGTTGTTCCGGTACATTCGGCAACCATTTTGGCAACTTCGAGAGTGCCTTTTGCAAATGAATCGAATTCAAAAACACCAAGCGGACCGTTCCAGACAACATTTTTGGCAGATGCAATCCGGTCTCTGATAATTGACAATGTTTTGTTGCCTATGTCAAGACCGCGCATTCCGTCCGGAATATTCTTGTTGTCTATATATACAGGTTTGGCTGATTCGGTAAACTCGGAAGCTGCAATATGATCTTCCGGGAGAAGAATTTCGACGCCGGCTTTTTCAGCTTTTTCAAGCAGTTCCTTTGCAGTATCAAGATAATCTTCTTCAAAAAGGGAATCACCAATACTGTAACCCTGGACCTTTAAAAAGGTAAAAGACATACCGCCGCCGATGATAAGGGAAGAACATTTAGGCAGAAGAGAATCCAGCACGCCGATTTTCGTTGATATCTTGGCACCGCCGATTATTGCCACAAACGGTTTTTCAGGATTCGAAAGGAGAGGACTCATGAATTTCACTTCTTTTTCGATAAGGAAACCGGCTGCGGAAGGAAGAAAAGCTGCAATACCTTCGGTTGAAGCATGCGCCCTGTGAGCAGTGCCGAAAGCATCATTTACATAAACATCACCCAGTGATGCAAGCTCTTTTGCAAAATCACTGTCGTTTAATGTTTCACCGGAATAGAAGCGTAAATTTTCAAGAAGCAATAC
>CAZKOK010000167.1:0-3229 GCA_964554355.1 uncultured Spirochaetia bacterium
GTAATGAAAAAACCATAGGCCTTGATATCCATATTGCTGACAGAAATCTGAAAATCGAAGTGAGAGACAACGGCCGGGGAATGAACCTGTGCGAAGACAATAACTGCAGAAAAGAATCATGCCTTGAATGTCCGCATCAGGAATTCGGAAAATCGGAAAAATCCGAAGGAAGCGGACTCGGCCTCTGGTCGGTCAGGCAATACCTGAGAAAAGTTGCGGGTGATATCAAATTCGAAAGCGAAAAGGAAAACTATACAAAGGTAACTGTTTCGGTACCCGCAATAATGGAAAGCATTAGTAAGAAGCAATAAATATTATTCTGGGTTTTCCGGAGATTCCGGTTCTGCAGGCTGTACAAGGGCAGCCGAAATGCCTGCCGGGGAGGCCGGGGGACTGGAATTCTTGCCGATGCCGCCGCTTAAAACAAGAAAAACTGCCAGAAGAAGAATGAGTCCTGCTGCATTAATAAGCAGGGGCTTTCCCGAAAAGAAAAGAGTATGCAGCAACGGTTTCCTGGACGGTCTGCCTGCAAATTTTAAAAGCGGAATGGCCCTGATATCGGAACCTGCATTAAAACGGTAATTTCTTTTTATTTCCGGCCTTCTGAAGCGTCTTCTTATTCTCTGATTCTGTAATAAAGTATTCATCCTGCCTATATTATCGGCAGGAAAAAAAAGTCCTGAATAAAAGTATCAAAAACTTTCAGAAAATCAGAAATAAAGCCCGATGCTGATGCTCAGAACATGCCCGGTCATGTCCGTGACATACGGATTGCCGGCAGGGTCGACTGACGGATCGAGATTATACAGTTCCGGAATCGGATAATCATTATCATAAGTGCCGTCCTGGAAATAATACGTATGCGCACTTTCCCCGGTCAGCTGAATATTGAAGCCGTATTCAATGTTGGCTGCAAGTCTGGGTGTTATGTAATACTGAAGCTTAATCACCGGCCTTAATGTAAACATGGAAATATCACTTGATGTTATTATATAAGTTCCCATCGCTGAAGACAGAGAAGGAATGGAATATTCCTGAGTAAGGAAAGTCTGTGTCATGCCGAAGGCGGCCCCGCCTGTAATATTGAATTCTCTTGTAATCTTCAATACCCCGCCTGCTCCAGGAAGTATCGAAAAGAAAGGAGAACGGTCTTTTTTATAGCTGTATGTTGTCCCTGGCGGCATAGGATCTTCTATATTTGTAAAATCAGATTCTGACTTATCAACCCTTTCAGATGATTCTACAAAACGAATTGCTCCGGGCGCCAGCTCAAAGCCAAGCCATGTAACAAGCCATTTATTAATCCTGTAATTCAGATAAAATCTCAGCTGACCGAAATCAGTGACGTCCACCTGTCCTTCAGCATCAGCTGTGTCACTATAGATATACATCCATGGAATATAGCCGACATCAATACCATTACCATACTGACTGACATAAGCAGCTTTTATTTCCTCGGACGCTTCAATAAGTTCATCCCTGTCTATTTCGGAATATACGGTATTGACGACCAGCCCCGTTTCGACATCAACCGGCTTGATTGTAATTCTGAATTTGTCCGTAATTTCCGTAATGGCACCGCCCGGAAAATAATCAACAGTCTCCAGCATTCCCGGCTCAAGCCTTTCCGTGTCACTCATGCCGCTTAGCGACAATTTCAGTTCCTCAATCTGCTTCTGTCTGAGGTTCGGATCCACCAGATTGAAAAGGATGGAATTATCAAGTATTTGTTCAATTATTGAGGTTACAGCAGCACCTGCATCATGCTTTTTTGTATGTTCAGAACTGTTCTCGAAAGGAATTACCGCCAGATTCGGTTTGAAAACCAGGTCGGGATGCTCATTTTTATACTGAATTGAAAGCTCAATAAGTTTGTTGACTTTTGCTGAAAAAACCGCAGCTGAAGAAAATAATGTCAAATTGGACATACTCAAAAATTTCAAACAATTAATTGCGCTTTCGCGTTTTTTGGAGTAAACTTTATATAGGGAAAATATTTTTTTCATTTCTTTAGGTAATTAAGTCGAAAATTTTACAAAGCCAGAAAAATTTATGGCAAGGGGTCTGTTATGAAACATAAAACCTTCGTTTTTTTAATATTATTGTATCTTGTATTTTTCTCCTGTGATCTGTTCAAACCCGGACTCGGCAATGCGGTTGACATAGAAAAGCCTGTTCTCAGCATTGTTTCACCCCAGAACGGCGAGTACGCCAGCGGCATCATAACAATCACAGGTACGTACACGGAAGACACGGGTGTGTCATCAATTGCGCTTTCGCTGGACGGCGGCGCAAATTATCTCGAAGCCCAGATTAATACATCAAATAAAACCTGGCAGTATCAGCTTGATACGACCCTGTACGCCGACGGCGAGCAGGATATAATCGTAAGAATAGTCGATATTGAAAGCAAGGCTCTTGAAATATATCTTCTTTTGCGGATAGACAATACTCCTCCCATGCTTCTGATAAAGAATCCGCAGTATTATACCACAAGCGTTTTTAACGGGGACATAAATCTGAGGGGCGAAGCGACCGACACGTTCGGAATTTTCTCGGTCGAGGTGGAATTCTCTGATACATCAGGCACATTATTTAACCTGGGAGGTGCATCCGCCCTGTCTGCAGGAATCCTGCAGCCTGATATTGAAGGCATTCCAAGCAGATATGCCGTCAGGGACCTTAAGAATTCGCTGCTTTCCTCAAAAGCCCTTGCCGACGGCACAAACAGCTGGAGTTTTCTTTTCAAAAGCAATGATTACATCGCCGTTAGCGGTGACTACTACTTCCTTATTACCGCACGCGATTATGCCAACAATGTCTCATCGGTAATGTATCATTACAATGATGTCCTTGACAGAAACGACCAGCAGGCCATAACCATAGAAAGCCTTTATAAAATACTGAGGGGTTTTCCGGTTACAGATCCGGATATAGTTATCACGCAGGAAGATCTGCTTGATCCTGATATTGGTATACAGCTTGAAGAACTTCCGCTTTCCATAAATCAGACCCTTGACCTGCCTGAATTCATAATAAGCAATCCCGATGAAACGAGTCTGCCCGAAGAAAACATTCTTCCCGGGAACGCAAAAGCTTTGGGAATGGTTATCGATGATGACGGAGTCAATCCTTCTTCCATCAGGATCTGCATTGATCCGGCCGATGGAATGGATCCGGACGGAGCCGGAAACGTATGGACCGCAGTCGACGAAATCAGCGGAAGCGG
>CAZKOK010000167.1:3239-7993 GCA_964554355.1 uncultured Spirochaetia bacterium
GTTCCCTGCCCGACGGCGCACACCAGCTCTGGATCAGGGCTTCGGATATTTACACGAATTCCAATGTTTCCAATATCGTCGGATTTTCCATTGACAGGGGAGCGCCTTCCATAACGGTTACCAGCCCCGCCCAGGGCGACTACATTAACAGCGATTTCACCATCACAGGTACCGCCACGGACGGCGACGCAGTGGCATCCGTTGAGGTAAGTCTGAACAACGGTGCAGATTACGAATTGGCTGACCTTTCCGGAGAAGACTGGTCATACGATGTCACAGTCACCGGCGATGATGTCCTCAATATAAAGGTAAGGGCGACCGACAGCACGGCGAAAGAGGCATATTACAACCTGCTTGTCATTACCGACATATCACTGCCTGTCGTAACCCTTCTGTCGCCCCAGAATACTTCCACTGTCAACGGGGAAGTTATTTTCAAGGGCACGGCGAACGACGGCAACCAGATGGACGGCGTGGAACTAAAGATCGGTAAACCAGAAACCTGGATAATGCTGGACGATATATACAACTGGGAGTACACAATCGATTCAAACAGCTACGCCAACGACACTTATGCCGACGACATAGGCGGCGATGTCTGGCAGCTGTACGTCCAGGCAAGAGCCACGGACATTGCCGGAAACACAGGCGTCAGCGCGAGCTATTACATACTGATAGACAATGATATGGACAAACCCACCAGTAACATTATTTCTCCCCCCGAAGGCAAAAATATAGGAGGTCCGGTCCTTATTACAGGAACGGCCTTCGATGACGATATGGTCCACTCGGTCAGGATGAAAATAGACATCAACGGCGACGGCGATTTCAACGATCAGATAGACCTTTATAACGGCACTTCCTCCACCAAGGACGGAGACACCAACGACAAATTTGAGGACGAGACCCTTTGGTACCTTGCCGACGGCACGACGCTGTGGACGGAGAACATAAACAAATTCGGCGAACTTTATGAAACCGAACCGGGACATACCGGCAATATAACAATCCGGGCCCGGGCCGTGGATACCAAGGACGGCATAAACCCGGACGTGGAAGGCAATTACCAGGAACTCCATATCACTCTTGACAACACCATCCCCCGCATCGAAAATCTGAATCTCGAATCCGGCGACTACGTCAAAGGAGACTTTACCCTTACCGGTGACGCACTTGATGATTTGTATGTTGACCAGATTCTTATCAGCTACAACGGAGGGACTTCCTATACAGACATTATATCGAATCCTTCGTATGTAACCAGGAACTTCGACAACGATTACAGCCTGCACATAGACATTGATTCGGAAGCCTATATTCCAACCAGCGGCATCTTTTACTTAAGACTGAAGGTAATCGATAACGCGAATTATCAGACCATTTCCTATATCAACCTGAATGTCGACAATGTCTATCCGACCGGCGCATGGGACACGGGCTCCGTAGACCCCCAGGAAATCGACGGATTGGCTGCTCTGGTACAGGGCACGGCGCAGGACAGCGGCACGGTAAGCGGTTTCGGAAAAACCTGCGTATATTTCATACGCGGCGGAACCCTTCTCAATCCGAAAGGTCTTGCACCCGGAGCACTCGGTACTGAAAATTTCGACGACGGCTCCACTCCCGCCATAGTGGATGTTACCCCGTTCGATTATCCGACCCTGGAAGCAGACATGATTATCATTGATGACACCAATGAATTCGGCAATGACTCAGGAGGCAACGGTGACGGCGACGGCTATAATGAAGGAATTACACTTAACGGTAACGAATATACATGGTACGCGGAATTCAATTCAAACAATATTCCGGACGGCGCAGTGGAAATCCACTACGTCGTGTTTGATCCTTCCGGAAACGGCACTCATTATCTGCTGGACGGAACCATTAAAAACGACCGGCCGTCGATAGACACCCTAACGGTCGGAACCGACCTGAACTTCAGCGGTTCTGTTGAAACAGGCACCTCCGAAGAATTCGAATATACCGGTGTTTTCGACGCCCGTCAGCTCTTTTATGTTGATATCGACGCATCCGACGGAGGTTCGATAGACGACTGGGAAGTCCGGCTGCAGTCGGATGACTCATTGCTTACACCCTCCAGCGGAACTCCGGAGACAGGCGCCGAATACGACATCAGCGGTGAAACCGAAGGGTCGACTCTGGCCTTGTACGCGCTTGTTACAGACAACGACGAAATTACCACACGCTATAATTTCAGCATGATTATTGATAATAATGACGATGCTGACGGACCGACAGGAACGCTTGATCCGATTACGGTTGGCAGCGTGATCGCCGGTCACGTCGAATCCGCAGCGGAAAGCCGCGATTTCAGCGGCACATATGACGGAAGTTATGCAGCCGATACTACAGCGGATGTAAGCGGAACAATCAGCATAAGCGGGGAAGTATCGGACGACCAGAGGATAGACGGAATCTATCTTCAGATAAGCGGCTATGATCCTGACGGAGCGGGAGTAAACTATTCGTCAGGCGACGAATTCGCGCTTGCTGAATGGGATGATGATGAAGACTGGCTTGAATTCAATGCACTGCTGCCTGCATACGGGGCAGATGAAGAAATGGCAGGCACATTCGATCCTGATACCGGCCACAGCGTATCTTTCAGTTTTGTATGGGACTCATCGGAAATCACCGGTGTCACAGCCGAGGATGTCAGCATCAGCCTGCGCGTTGCTGACCGCGGAGGGGCACCCGATACCGACAGCCTGACTGTTGTTGTTGTTCCTTATGTAACATCCGTCGACAGAAACGACTCTATCAGCCAGTCAAGGACGAAACTCGGCAAATATACACTTGACGACACTGCCGCAGATGTTCTTGTCTCAGGCTATAATCTGGACCCTGAAACCGTACAGATATATAACAGCGACGGATCGGACAGTACCGACCTTTCTGCTGCTATTGACAATATTGACGCAGAATTCACCAGTTTTACATTTGATTTATCAACGGAATACAGCGGCTGGCTGTGGGTTGAAAACGACGCGGACGGGGCAGGTGCGATACCGCCTGTAACAGCGATTAATAATTTCAATGACAACAGTCTGGACCAGAACAGGCAGGATGACGGAAGCGGCATGGCCACAACTTTGTGGAATGACGATCTGTATATCGACCTCTGGAATACTGATAATGATTTTCAGACTTCTAATGACGCAGCCCATCCGGCGCTCGCAGTGAATTCTGCCGGAACACAGTATGCAGCATGGTCAAATTACACTAATTCGGCCCGCCGGTACGGTACTGATACCCAGGTTAATCTCGATTACGGTCCCGGGGTTGTTTATGACCCGCCTGAATGGAACGACATCGCTTTCAACCAGACGACTGACGATTATTTCATCGTCAATCTGTGGAACCAGCTGGCACCCACCGGCGGAGACGGCTATCAGGGACTCCGCATACATACATTTGAAGACGCAACAATGTCTGACAATACACAGACTGCAGAAATCGACCATCTCGGCAGCCTTTTCCAGTACCAGAATCCGCGGATCGCGGTCAAGGACGCCGGCGGAGGAATAACAAGGATTTACATCAGCTATTACGATGCCACCCTGGGTGCCCTGAAGTTCGCAAGATACAGCTACAACAACGGGACGAACGGGCTTACGGCCGATACGACCGGTACAAATTTTACGGTGGATGATACAGGAGATGTCGGTTTATTCTCCGATGTTGCCCTGGATGCCGCCGGAAATCCGTTTATCGTTTATTACGACAAGACCAACCACAGCCTCAAACTGGCAAGGGCTGCAGACGATGATCCGGATACGGCAGGCGAATGGCTCATTTCGGATATCAGTTCGGGAATAACATTCTGCGGGGAATATGTTTCAGCCGCAGTTGATGCCTCGGGAGCCGTTCATATTTCGACATACCGCAATGCGACCGGAGACCTGATCTATCTGACAGCTCCCGATGTTGCGGGAACGTTTACAGCCTCTTCGATCGATACCGAAGGAGCTGTCGGCGTATGGTCCGAAATAGCAATTGCTGACGGGGTCCCGTATATCTCATACATATACTCCTCCCAGGTCGGAACATTCTTCGGTCTCAAGTACGCATACCGGACAGGTTCGGAATGGGAAATCGGGACCATACCGGTACAGGTATCGGTAAACAGCGTCAGGACCGGTATTGCCGCAAAACCGGCCGGAGCGACTCCGGCAGAAGACTATGTGGTTTCGGTCGGATATTCATCCGGATTCTATTACTTTGCACGGCTCAGGCCGGAGCAATAAAACCGGCTAAAACATAAATGTCCGGCAGCACTGCCGTTATGCGGCCGCTATGCCGGACATAATAATTTAACAATGGGACAGAAGATATGAAAAAAAAATCGATCCTTGCTTTTTTGGTTTTTTTCCTGGCGGCCTCATTTACCGTCCTTGCCCAGGAAACGGATGCCGCATCTCCGGAAGATCCTGACAAAACCGGCCTTAACGATTACCAGCCGGTCGAGGGCAGCGAAAACTGGAGCTATTATTATGATTTATCCGGATACGGAAAAGGCACCTACAATCTTATCATAAGAGGGGTGGATAAATCAGGTAACGTTTACTTTGCCGGTCCGATCAATATAAAAATCGATCCGGATTCGGATATTCCCGTGGTTAACATAAGCAATCCATCACCCGAAATGCGTGTTGGAGGAAATACACTTAATATCGTGGGCATCTGCGTCGATGACGACGCGGTTTCATATGTCGAAGTACAAATCGATG
>CAZKOK010000168.1:0-7990 GCA_964554355.1 uncultured Spirochaetia bacterium
CGCCGGGATTTTTCATCGGCAAGCAGAACAAGGCACTGCTTATAAAAGACGAGGAGACCGGTGAACTGACAGAAAGAGGGCAGCAGGTAATAGGCCACACTCCGTTCGGCAGGTTCGGCGATATTTCCGAACTTGCCGGCGCTGCGATTTTTCTGCTCAGCGATAAAGCCTCGGGATTTGTTACAGGAATATCATTGCCTGTAGACGGCGGATACCTTGTCCATAATGTATAGCCGTATTTGCAGATGCCGCTACTCGCCGGAATCCGCATTGTTTTATAGGAAAAAAGCGGATTTTATGGTAATATCAATCCAGTAAACGAAGGCAGGAGGCCTGTTATGTTCCCCGGAGAAAATTTTCTTCTATTAAGTAAAACCGGTCAGAAGCTTTATCATGAAGCTGCAGCTGACATTCCCGTATTCGATTACCATTGCCATCTTATTCCGGACCAGATCAGCAGCAACCGCCGGTTTGAAAACATGTCGCGGCTCTGGCTTGAAGGCGATCACTACAAATGGAGGGCATTGCGGGCAAATGGCATTTCCGAAGATTATATAACCGGGATCAGAAGCGACAGGGAGAAATTCAGGGCATGGGCCCGAACGGTTCCCATGTGTCTCGGAAATCCCCTGTACCACTGGACATGCCTGGAACTGCGGAAACCGTTTGGAATAACCGACAGGCTGCTTAATGCCGAAACAGCTGATGAAATATATGACAGCTGCAATGAAAAACTTGCATCCGAAGAGTTCCGTGTTTTCGGAATAATGAAGAAGTTCAATGTAACCCATATCTGCACAACTGATGATCCGGTTGACAATCTGGAACACCATGTAAAAATAAGGGAATCGGAATGTCCGGCAAAGGTTTATCCGGCTTTCAGACCGGACAGGGCAATTCAGTTTAATGATCCTGAAGCTTTTAAAAAATACATTGAACAGCTGGAAACAGCATCTGAAGTTACAATATCAGATTATGACAGCTTTATCGATGCAATTGATAAAAGGCACGAGTTCTTTCATCAGAACGGCTGCAGAATTGCCGATCACGGTCTGGAGGATATGGTGTATCTGGAAAAGGGCAGCAAGACTGCAAAAGGACTTTTTAAAGATGTTCTTGACGGAAAGGAATTGCCGGCTTTTGATATTGAATTTCTGCAGACCGCGGTGATGATTGAAATCGGCCGGATGCACAGCAAAAGAGGCTGGGTAATGCAGCTGCATATCGGTGCCTTAAGGGACACGAATACAAGAATGTTTGAAAAGCTGGGTCCGAATACAGGCTATGATACAATCGGAAGATCCGTGGATATTGAAAAAATCGCCGGATTTTTCAACAGTCTTGAGAAAACCGATCAGCTGCCGAAAACAATTCTCTATATTCTGAATCCTTCCGACAATTATGCTGCAGCCAGTATTATCGGCTGTTTCCAGAACGGAAATCCTGCAGGAAAAATGCAGTACGGTTCAGGCTGGTGGTTCCTTGATCAGAAAGAAGGGATGGAGCAGCAGCTGAAAGCACTTTCACTGCTTGGTCTCTTAAGCAGGTTTGTCGGAATGCTTACGGATTCACGCAGCTTTGTTTCCTATTCCAGGCATGAATATTTCAGAAGGATATTGTGCAACATGATCGGGACCTGGGCGGATAATGGTGAGA
Source organism: uncultured Spirochaetia bacterium (assembly GCA_964554355.1). Lineage (GTDB taxonomy): Bacteria > Spirochaetota > Spirochaetia > CAZKOK01 > CAZKOK01 > CAZKOK01. The sequence goes on from CAZKOK010000168.1 coordinate 1,657, forward strand.
TTCCCAATGACTTTCAGGCAATGGAAAAACTCGTGCAGGATGTGTCATACAATAATGCATTCAGTTATTTCAAGCTGCCTTAGGGAAAAGGAAAGGCTGTACAGATGTCGATAAACCCGCGACATGATGAAATACTGACTCTTCTTCACAAATTAAGATTCATAAGCGTCGGGCAGCTGACCGAAAGACTCGGTGTATCCACTGTAACGATTCGCAAGGACCTTACTACGCTGGAAGAGCAGGGATTTCTGATGCGTACCCATGGCGGGGCAAAACTTGCCGAAAACCGAAAGATTATCACCGCCCTTTCCCACAGAAAAAACCTCAACAGGGAGAACAAGACAAGGATTTGTGAAAAGGCGGTTAAATTCGTACGGGAGGGAGACTCAATATTTATTGATGCCGGAAGCACCACTGCAATATTTGCGGAAATGCTTGTCGGCAAAAGCGTAAGGGTCATTACCAACAGCCTTGATGTAATGACGATTCTGTCCAATGCTCATGACATTGCCCTGGTCTCCATCGGCGGAAATTACAGAAAGGACGGGAATTCATTTATAGGGCCGCTTGCCCAGGAAAATCTTCGCCAGTTCCAGATTACAACCTGTTTCCTCGGAACTACCGCATTTAATTCATCGGGTATCTTTTCATCACAGAATTTAATAGAAAGCCAGATGAAAAGGACAATACTTTCAGTATCCTCAAGGAAAATTATTTTATCGGACTCATCGAAATATAATGCTGAAGCTTTTTCAATATTCGGAAGGCCGGAGGAAATAGACATCCTGATAACTGATGCCGATTTTATGGAATCGGATTCAATCGGAAAAACAGGAATTGAAATTATAAAAGTCTGAATGTTCCCTGTCAAACGGCACAATACAGATGTCCTGAACAGTCTGTAAGCTTTCCGTTTTGGGTGCTGAAGCCGCTTTCAGCCTGCATTTATCTGGCTTTGCTGTATCAATTCTGCTCTCTGCAGGAGATAAAGTCAACAAAACCGTAACCAGCATAACAAGAAAAATGACTCGTGAAAATTTCATTTATTTCTACCTGTTAATTGTATTTTTTAGAAGATTTACTAATTATTCAACAGAAATCTCAAAAAGAAAACTGTTTCGTTAAAAAGAACTGGTTATTTTGCCAGTTCTTTTATAAAAGCCGGACTGTCAATCTCTTTTCGCTTGTATATTACCGATTCTGCACCAAGAAAAAACATGAAATTATTCAGACAATCAACAAGTGCATCTGCCATATCGGCGGTAAGCCGGATATTGTCTTCCCACCACCAGTTAAGAATATTGAGTTTTTTTGTTTTTTTATCAAATACCGGTTCAAAACGCGCTGCAAAATTGTCATTATAAAGAACAGGAAGCACATAATAGCCGAATTTTCTCATTTTTACAGGGGTATATACTTCCCAGCGGTATTCAAAACCGTAAAGATACTCAATCAGGTCCCTGTCCCATAAAAGGTTATCAAGCGGAGCAAGAAAACAGGCATAACAATCATTACTTCCGCTCCCGATAAGTTTTTCGTGCGATGAATCAATATAAAAACTACAGGCCGAGTTTTCAACGGAAACGGGTATTATGCGGCCTGATTCAGCAAGTTTGCGGATGGATTCGCTGCGTATTTCAGAGTTTAGCTTGTAAATTCCAAGCCAGGCCCCGCCCGGACGGTCCCAGAGCAGACCTGCCGAACGTATCCTTCTCTGAACATACCAGCGGAAATAATCATCATCGCTTATATTCGGATCGGCTGCGGTAAAAATTTTTTCGGGAAGTGTATTATCTGCCCTGCTGTAGAATTTCCTGCTTCCTTTTTTATGGTGAATAACCAGTTCACCGGAAAGGAACATGGCTTCAAGCGCAGCCCTGATGATACCGGTCGGTGCCCAGCTCCAGTCTATTTTCCGGTTGTCCTCAAAATCGGATGAACAGATAAATTCAGAATTGTCCAGTTTCCTTTTTATCTGATTGATTGCCGGACGCAGCTCTGCTTCTCTTCTGCTGTAATATTCCCTGTGCCCATCCCTGTATCTTTTAAAATAGGGCCAGTCACAGACATTGAAAATGGACATATTCTTGTCCCAGCCGTCAATCAGCTCCCTTTTTTCATATAAAAGTCGGTAAAGTACCGATTGTGAATAGTTTTTGACCCTGCTTTGAAGAACCAGGTCGGCGTTTCTGCCGGCTTTATCAAGCGGATCATACTGTATACAGCCCAAATCGCTGATAAAATCTGAAATCTCATTCCCGGATTCAATTTTAATGCTGTTTCCCAGACGATGCCGTGATGACAGGAAGCTCCGGGCATCTTTTTTGCTTATTTTTATAATTTTCATATCCTTTATATCTATTGTTACTATTATATACTTAACATGTGTTTAGAGATTTGTAAATCCAAAAATATATCTGGGGGCAAAATGATGTTCGTTCAGAACATCAGGAGAGAATTTGCCTCATGACTAAGTAAAAAAGAAGTGAGTACACTTCGTGTCAGTGCGATTCATATTGGGGATAGACTGACGTAAGGAAAGTGCTGCATGAAATCCTGATTTCATGGCTTTTTTCCGTTGATAACGAAGGAACTTTCACTAAAATTAAAAATTGCTATATATTTGGGTTATTTTTATGAAAAACACAAAAAAATATGATATAAAGATAAATTAGATTAGAGCAACCGGTTTCGTAATTTTTCAGGGAGTGTATATGGAAAGAAAACTCAGAATAATTGGCATTTTTTTAATAATTTCGGCATTTATAATCCTGATTCCGCTGCTTTCATGCGGAACAATGGCAGCGCAGGGCAGGGAAGGATTTGTAACAGTATTCAGAAACGGCTTTTTTATCGACGGCAAGCCTTACAGATATATCGGCGTCAATATGTGGTATGCAATGAATCTTGGTTCGGAAGGTCCCGGAGGGGACAGGGAAAGGCTGATACGTGAACTGGATTTCCTTGCGGAACGCGGAATCAAAAACCTGAGAATTATGGCGTCAAGCGAAGGTCTTTCGGGGGAACCGTTCAGTGTGGAACCGGCCCTGCAGCAGGCACCCGGGGTTTATGATGAGCAGCTTTTTGCAGGACTGGACTTTGCTCTTTCGGAAATGGGAAAGCGCGGGATGAAAGCGGTGCTGTGTCTTACAAATTACTGGGAATGGACAGGCGGCATGTCCCAGTATCTGAACTGGGCCGGTCACGGTGATATACCATACGGGAAGAAAAGCGGCATAAGCCAGGAATATACCGATGATTTCTATTCCGACGAACAGGCAGTGCAGCTTTACTTTAATCATGTGGAAACCGTTATAAACAGGTTAAACACTTTTACAGGCGTCCGTTATGCGGATGATCCGGCAATTATGTCATGGCAGCTTTCCAATGAACCGCGTGGTCACGGAAATGCACAGGCTTATATAAAATGGGTGGAAAAATCAGCAGATTTTATAAAATCGCTTGATCCGGACCACCTTGTTTCGACAGGAAGCGAGGGAAATACAGCTGATGTCAATGATTCACAGACATACTGGCAGGAAATACACAGTTTTGAAAATGTTGATTATGCCACCATACATATCTGGCTGTATAACTGGGGCTGGTATGATGTTTACAGCGGAGAGGGGTCATATATCATGGCTGGTAAACTGGCTCTTGATTATATAGATGACCATATGGAAATGGCCGCAGCATTTAACAAGCCTGTTATACTGGAAGAATTTGGGCTTCCGAGGGACTGGCATAAATATACTCCGGACAGCGAAGCATTAATCCGCGATATGTACTATAAAGATTTGTTTGAAAAAGGGCTTGAAGTCCTGGAAGAAGGCGGAGCGCTTTGCGGTTTCAATATCTGGTCCTGGGCAGGAGAAGGCAGGGCAAATCCGGAAAATAAAAACAAATGGAAAACCGGCGATGATTTCCTCGGCGACCCCCCGCAGGAACCGCAGGGACTTAATTCCGTATTTGACACGGATGACAGTACAATTAAAATTCTGGAAGAATATGCCGCATTGTATTCGGACTATTAGGTAATTCTGTATTTATTCTGTAATGAAAGCTGTACACATTATTTGAACCACAGAGGGCACAGAGTTTTTAGTGAAAGCCTGTCTGTCTGACGGGATGTGTCTTTTTTTATTCAATTTTGTTTAGGGTTGCTAAACCAAAAAAAATAATTCGATTATTAATGAAGATATATCATGTAAAGCCTTTATATCCGAATTAAGAAAATCCCTCTGTGTCCTCTGTGCTCTCTGTGGTTCAGAAAAACTTTTAATTTCACCTGCATTTTTATACCAAATGACATGATGTAATATCCCCATCTTCAGGTAAAATATTATCAATTATTTGAGATTCTCTTTTGATAGTTTCTCATTATCATGGTAAAATAACTGAATATCAGAAAAAAGAAGGAAGTTATTATGAGTGAAATAGATAAAACAGTTAAGGAACATCTTGTCAGACTGCTGAATGAAATCAATCCGGATCCGTCTGAAGAGCTTATTGAACAGGCGTCAAATGACTGGCTTGCAAAGATGGATATATTTACTTCCCAGTGTCATCTTCTTAAGATGTCTGAAACCGGTGAATTTTCAGCTGGAAACAAAAACGGCTTTCTGGCTTTGACCTATTCCGGTTCGCTTATTGCGCTGTATCCCGACCGGGAAGGTAGAAGACTGGAATATGCAAGTCTCAAACTTCGAACAGATATTCCGGCCTTTATAAGTTCCGAAGCTGCTGTAATAACAAAGGATATTGAACGGGAGGCGCCTATTCATCTTGATAACTCAAAAATCCAGCATACTTCTGCTGTTTACAGGATAATGGCTTTTGATGAAGAGACGGATTTCAGTGATCAGAGCAACAGGTTGAACGAGGCCATGATTTATCTGACAGGCAATTTTATCAAATTGAACCGTTCGACAATTTCACAGACAAGGACTGATCTTGAACAGTTCGATATGAAAAGCATTGTCAGATTCGTTGCTTCCAGACTCGATATGACCCAGAATGATACAAAAGCGGTAATCAGGGAATACCTCAATGTTGTCGAGGGTGTTCTGTCAATCGGTGAAAACATCAGGCTTGGACAGCTTGGTTCAATAAAGCTTGTAAAGAAAAGCCCGAGACAGGCACGGGTGCTTAAAAACCTTCAGACCCGCAAGGAAATAATTATCCCTGCTTCGGGAGAAACAATGGGTGCCAAAATGGTTTTTTCCAAAACTCTGAAGGAAAAACTAAAAAGACTTGACCCCAACAATTTTTAACAGAAAGCGGAGGCTGTCTCCGCTTTTTTTTCGATACAGACAAGGGAATTCCTGACTCAGCCTGGAATATTTGCTGTTAATTTAACAAGGCCTTTTCGCTTGACTGTGAAGTTATGTCACAATATGATTTATTACAGCTGGATCCATAAAGGAAAAAGTTTTTTTTATGAAAAGAATTCTGATAATTCACGACGACAGTTTTTTTGCAGAATTTATAGCCCAGTATTTTAATGCTGCAGGCTTTAAGGCGATCTGCAAATTCAATAATGTAGAAGGTTATACCGAAGCTTCCAAAAATATACCGGATCTGATTATTGCCAATAAAGAGTCTCCTTTTCTGGACCTGAAAGGATTCTTAATCAAGAAAGGCCTGATAGAAAAGCTTGCAGTTATTCCATTATTTCTGATAGGCGATTTTCTGCCGGCAGAAATTAAAGAGTATAAAAAATATAATGTCATGGCCTTTCTTTCAAAACGACTTAATCCGAAAGCTTTACTTGAAAGAGTGCACCTTCATTTCAATATTCCGCTTCCCGATGCCGCGCAGCATACTCCCATGATGCTGGATCTTCATTCAAAAGGAAATATCTTCATTGCCCAGATAGAGGGCAATTTTGATCCGGTGAATCTTGTAATGCTGAATTTTCTGATACGTGTGTTTTTTAAGGCAAAGAAGATAAAAAAACCGCATATCATGTTTATTATTCCTTCTATTTATGATGAATCAATTACTGAAAACAATATTGATTTTCTTTTCAGCTTCACCGCTTTCCGGGAAATGATTATTGATCCCAAAAAGATACAGGTGCTTACGCGAATTCAGACCATCCGTGATATTATTGAATCAAATCCAAAATATAACAGTTTTATCTTTGCCAAAGATTATGTTGATGCATTCAAGGAGCTTATGACAGATGTAAACCTCGAAACTTTTGTTCCTCTGGATTACATGAAAAAGGGCAATGTATATAGTCTGGATCTTTATGATAAAAGCGGGTATGTAATTGTGCCGGCGATGACCGAAGTAACGCAGGAATTAATTAATTCACTTAAGGCCCGCG
>CAZKOK010000169.1:0-6116 GCA_964554355.1 uncultured Spirochaetia bacterium
CAATATCCGATATCTCGGCCTCCATCTGGTTTCCGCTGATTTTTCCTTCTGAATTAAATGTGATAGGCAGCTGTTCTGAAAAGATGAGTTTGAAATCACCTGCTTCATTCAACTCGCCATGTACTCCTTCGGAAGGACCGCCGTCAAAAAGGAAATCCTTTCCTTTTTTTGAAAAGTCAAAATTCCAGTTCTCATGGAAACTGTCGCCTACTCTCAAATCATTAAGCTTCAGATTTCCCTTTATGTCAGAATATAAAAGTTCCATTACAGGAGGATTTGCAAAAGGTGATATAAAGCGGCCGCTTATATCAATATCAGAATTCACTTTATTGTCATAAAGTTCGGAAATGTAGCTTGATTTTACAGTAAAAGATCCGTCAAGGGTTTCCAGGCTTCCATTAACATCGGCAAAATCTATCCCGAGGAAATTTATCTGTCCTGTATCAATAGAAACTTCTGTATTTTTATATACACCTGTTGCGCTTACTGTAAGCGGATAACCCAGCGCAGATGCATTTTTTAAAAGCAGCGAATAATCGATACTGTTCTCATTGTCCAGAGTATTCAGCGTAAAATCGGCACTTAACTTTCCGCCGATATTCTGACCGGGTATTCTGTTAACCGGGAAGCCCCTTATGCTTATTGTACCTTCCGGAATTCCATTTTTTATTATTCCGTCTGCAGTATATGTTTCTTCTCCGCTGTCGGAAATAATGCTTCCGAAGAACTGCCAGACAGTTTCATCATTACCAGCTGTCAGATTGGCAAAGCCCGCTGAACCTGCAAGAGACGAAAATGCATCATTGTACTTAATGTCTATATCAGAGCCGTTTATGGAATCGGCGCTTCCGTTTATTTCTATGCTGTTGGCAAGCGACAGAACAGGAATATTCACAAGCCTTACAGTGCTTTCACCGATACTCCAGTTTTCCCGGGAATAATACTCACCTGCTGAATTTATGGTTATCCTGGTCTGATATTCCTGATCAAAGACAAGAGGAAGTTCATTAATATTTATTTTATAATACAAATATTCCCTGGAAATTTCGACACGGCCTGTCATTCCGCCTGTCAATACGCCTTTCAGTCCATATGACCCGTTTATAACAAAATTATCCGGACGACCATCAGCACTGATAATGTAATCAATACCGTTAAAAGTCAGATCAGTCCTTAAGGAAAATTCTTTTTCTTCGGCAAAGCGGAGATCAAAACTCGCATCAAGTTTATCTGCTGCATTATAAAACCTGAACGAATTAAGGTTAATTTCATCATTATTACCCGATATGGTAAAACTTATTTTCCTGTCTGTATCTGCATACAATTCAAATTTCGGGACTGCAAATGAATATCTGTCCAGCCCCTTGTAGTAAAGACCGCTCATATTAAGTTTATAATCAGACAGAAAATCAAAAGGCGATCCGTAACTTTCGTATTGAAGGACTTTCAGAAAATCAAGACTCAAATCCATAACAGAAAGACTCATTTCAAAAAGATCTTCATTTTTCTTTGCATCAAACAGAACGCTGGTACCGTTTCTGAAGTAATTAAAAAGAATATCTTCACTGCCCCCGTAATGAAAGGCAAAGCTGTATTCATCATCAGAAGTGATATCAATGCTGCTTCCCGTTTTTTCAACAGTAAAGGCAAGATTATCGCGGAATTCTTCGCCTATATGTATATTGGACATGGAAATATCGGCGCGCAGATCATTTTTAATGATATCGGGAATTTCTGTCATCCTGAGTCCGCCGGCTGCCGCTACATCAAACCGGATATCACCGGAAAGCGGATATCCAGCAAAACCGCCGTTCAGCTGCCCGGTGCAGGATATACTGCCTGAATCAAGCTTATAATTCCCCTTAAGCTGATCAAGCTTGAGAAAATCAAACTGCAGATCAAGATTGTTAAGACTAATGACATTTCTCTGCGAACTTATTTCTCCGAATACAGAAACATCATAGCCTTTCAGTTTCCCGTATGTATTGCCGAAATCGACGGAAAGTCTGGGTTCTGCAAGAGAGCCCTCAAATCTTGCTGTTGCGTTTACAGTCCCCGAAAAATCATTAAGCTTAACTTCTGAGTCCCTGAGTGTAATTTCCACCATACTCCGGGGATCATTCAGATTTCCGGAAAAAGCGGCATATATATCAATATTTGCATCAAGCCATGGAAGAATAATCCTTCCATCTGTAACCCTGACATCTGCTTTCAGTCTTGAAGACAGAATTTCAGCAAGGTCCGGATAATTCTCAAACGCAGCTTCCAGTTTACGGAGGCTGAATTCATTGTTCATTATATCCTTTGCAAGAATTCTTGATGCTTCATCGACACCTGCATCTCCCGATACTCCGGCTATTTTTTTAAGAATCAGCGACAAATCCGGAACATCATTGAACAGCCTGATAATCTCGCCGATCTGAACAGTATTTATATCTGTTTCGATTTCTGCCGAAGCCTGAACCGGAAGGATCATCCTGTCATCCGAATACTGGGCTGCATCAAGAGTCACCTGCACCGCTGTAGTGCTTTCAACCGTTTGAAACAGATAATCAATAAGTCTATGAAGATCATCTGCGGTCTTTTCACTGTCAAGATAATCCAGTACAGCGTTGAAGTTAATAAACTTTCCCTGAATTTTGGACTGCATAAAGGCATTCATTACTCCGAAAAAATTCTGATACTGTAATTGCCCTGTTTTAACTTCTCCTGTAATTTCACTGTTTACAAAATTAAGGTCACTCGAGATATCAGCTTTCATATCTACCGGCAGAAATATATTTTCATTTTCAATTATTCCGCCATTCAGCACCAGATTAACGACAATTTCCGGATCAGATGTCCATGAAAGCAGTGTATTGATATCTTCAAGCTTCTTTCCTTCCGATATAATCGAAATAAATGTACTTATAAACCTGTTATCTGCGCCGGCATTCAGTATTGCCGAACCGTTTACTGTTCCGCGGAATGAATTGTCTTTGGTATATATTTCTCCTTCAATCCCCGGTTCAAGCTCAAAATCCAGTCTTTTCAGATTTCCTGACGCCTTTGCATTCAGCGAGGCAGTCAGATCATAATTTTCTCCCTTCAGATCGATTACGCCTTTATCTGCCAGAAGCGCAAGGTAAGTATTCCAGAATGCATCAGGCAGTTCTTCGGCATATAATGCATCTTCAAGCTGCCCGAGAGATTCAATATTCTCCATAAAGACAGCAAGTTCATACAGGTCCTTCGAATCGTATTTACCGGATAAATCGATTTTTCCCGCAAGATCATAAACAGAATTATCGCTTTTGGAATAAAGACTGATATCGGCACCATCCGCAGCCAGTGACAAAAGACCTTTGGCAAGATAGGCATTCATGGCTCCGTTTACACTTAATGTCAGATTTTCATTCTGATAAACTGCTTCCGCTTCTTCAGCATTCAGTTCAGCAATAAGTCCGTTCCTGAAATCGGAAAACTGATTTATTGAATAGGCTCTCAGAATGTCTTTGAATTTGATGCCGTCTTCTATCAGGCTGACAAGATATACAATCTCCTCGCCGGAGATAACAGCTCCGGCCGAAAGAGTACCTGTAAGTCTGAAAACCATATCCTCAAATTCGGCCACGGCATTATCAATATATACCTGCAGCCCTGCATCTGTTCTTGCGACATCCGTATAAATACCGGCATCAGCGCGTATGGATCCCTGTGTCCCTTCCTGAGTGAACTTCCCTTCACTCAGGGATAGTGCGGCACGTAATCTGGCGCTCAGGGGGTCATTTTCGTCAATCGAGTCCGACACAAAGTCCCTTAAGGCATGAAGTTTTATCCCGTCCTGGAATACTTCTACAAGCTTCTGTATCTCGGATTGTCTGAAAGAAGCATCAAATTCCGCATTCCCCGAAAGCTTTCCGTTCATGAAACCCGGATTAAAGATGCCTGAAAAATCCGATATGCTCAGGTCTATGTCAGGATCGCTCTGGGGATTTTTTATCATGGCCGAGGCCAGAAGGCTTCCTGTTATTGAATCGGTGTTTATATCACTCTCAATTCTGTCCAGAGATATTTTGATATTTGGAGAATTGAGCATGTCCATTACATCTGCAGTGCCTTCCATGTTGCCGCTTATTACATCGAAATCAAATTTTGCATCAAATTCATCCAGAGACAGGACAATTTCAGGATTTTCAAGATTACCGTTTATTGCCAGATTACCTGAAGATGTGCCGACAAGCGGCAGAAACGGGAATCTGGAAAATGGTATCATTTTAAAATCAATATCGCTTTTAATTGTATTGTTTTTAAGATTCAGACTCATTTCTGCATCATAACTTTCCTGGCTTTCAGCATTATTCAGATTGAGTCTGATATTATCAAGACGCATATCAGGAATATTCAAATCCATATCGGCCCTGCCTGAAACTGAAGAAGCAATGTCCTGAAATCTAATCTGCGAAAATACAGCCTTTTTATTATTTATTGTTCCGGTAAAACTTATACTGTTGCCGACAAGCGGTACGGGAAGATCGGAAATCTCGGTATCTGTTGATTTTAAATTAAAATCCCCCCGGGAATTGAACCATCCATCAAGACGGGCTGAAACAAATGTATCATTTTTTCCAAGCCTTACAGGAAGTTTGTCTGTAGCGAGACTGACTGTGTTGCGGATTTCTCCCGGTTTGTATTTCAGGTCAAATCCGTAATTGCCGTGTACTGTAAGGCCGGAAGCGTCAGTATACGTTCCCTCAAGAAAATAGCTGTTTTTTATTACATCAAGGACAGCGCTGAAGTCTATTCCTTTGGAACTGTAGTTAATATCGGCACTGCCGGATGCATCTGATTCGCCGTACCGGAGTGTCATCCTGTCGATTTTAGTGGATTTTTCATCGCCTTCGGCGGAAACAATCACAGACAGATCGATTTCGGGCTGATAATACTCAAGTGTTTTCAGTTTGTAGGAAAACCGGCTGAGATCTGTGTTCAGTGTTACTGCAAAATTGAAATACCCGTTACTCAGAGTCTCATTTTTTCCGAAAGGCGGAAAAGCAATCCCGATAACAGATCCGGGAATGTTTTCCGAATTGATGTGAAGGGCCGAACCTGCTGCCCTGTCCATAATATATTCACCTGATGCAGCAAAGAGACTGTCAGGCCTGTTGTTGAAATAATTCTTCCAGTCAAAGGAAATTCCGTTTTTCAACATCGCTATTTCAGTAAGTCCGTCTGTAAAAATAACCGTATTTACCCTGAAACGGTCATAGCTGATCCTGAGATTCTTTTCAGTATAACGGTCAAAGCTGATGCTGCCTGAAATGCCGTAATCATTAAAATATGTAAAATTATTAAAGCTTAGCCGTCCATGAGGCAGAGGGAAAACGTTGTCAAGCATGACATTTCCCCTGTAGCTGACATCACCCCTGTCGGTATCAAGAACAAGGGTGTTTATTTTCAACATCTTCCGGTCTCCATAAAAATCAACAGTGAGTTTTACAGGATCCGGAAGATAGCTGTTTTGAGCATCAAAAGTGAGGTCAACTTCATAATTCATTTCCCTGCTGTTATCCATCTGAAGCCGGGCCTTGCCGCTGACAGCTGTGGAAAGCCACGGCCGAAGACCGGAATAATCTTCACCCAGTACAAAAGAAGATCCCGGAACATATTCGCTGGCTTCCAGGAAATATTCAGACGAACCATCTGAAAGATTTATTTCACATCTGAGATCTATCGGATTTGAGTCCAGGATTTTGGTAATACGCAGATTGTCATTCTGGAGCAGGACCTGAAAACTCTGATCATAAAATGAAATAACACTTGAATTGAGTTCAGTTACACTGGCCCTTATGGTTGCCCATTCCAGCAGAGGATCAACGCTGCCCCTTATTTTTACCTGACTGTCAAATTCAGCTCCGCCCAGATAATTTTGGGTAAGGCTGCCGCTGGCATCGGCATCAAGAGTTATATCATACTGCTCATTTCCCAGAACAGCCTTAAGAAATATATTCTCGAATTTAACGGTACCGAAATCATCTGTATAGGATACATTCAGGTTTTTTGCAGATATTTCAAGCCCTTTAAAGTCGGGCGGAGTTTCAGCATCACCCTTTCCGAACAGGTCTTCCTTTAAAATA
>CAZKOK010000169.1:6126-7988 GCA_964554355.1 uncultured Spirochaetia bacterium
CTCATCTCTTGCCGCATCTATTTCCAGATATGAATTTTCCAGCCTTACTTCCCTGATCCCTTCGATAATATCGCCCTTAAGCATGGCAAAAAGATTGTAATAGACTTTTACCTTGGTGAATTTAAGCGACTGCTCCGTTCCGTCCGGAGACGAAAATTCGAGATTTGAGATGGATAGATAATTCAGAAAACCAGGTTCAATGTAGTCCAATGATATCTGCCTGTGTGTTATTTTTTCCAGATAGTCGATTATGGCCATTTTGAACTGATAGCTGTTTTTTCTGAAAAAGTCCTGAACAGGAAAATATACAGCGCTTGTCATTACTGCCAGAATTATGAGAATAATGATAAATACTGCCGGCATCTGCGCTTTTCTTTTTTTCAGTTCTGTTCTCCATAACCGGGATTCATTCTATATTAAATATAACACCCGATTGTCATACTTAATGTTATCTTAACATAAAGAAAACTTAAAAAACCATGTGTACTTTGGTCAAATTTCAACCGAAAACAGGTTTTTTTTATTCCCTGTTATTTATGGAATAAACAAGCATTATTGTGTAATATATCGGTAATATGAAGCATAAAATTCTGCCAGGTTTTATTGTACTTGAAGGACTTGACGGTTCCGGAACAACAACGCAGCTTGAACTTCTTTCGGAAAGTTTTAATAAAGCGGGAATTCCGGCAGTTCCCACATGCGAACCGACAGATATGACCCTGGGGCGGACAATCAGGACTGTCCTTAAAAAAGAGGAGAAAGTCCAACCGGAAACCCTTGCAAGGCTGTTTACGGCAGACCGGAACGAACATCTTTATAATCCTTCCTCCGGTATTATCAGGCTCCTGAACGAGGGGAAAACGGTGATTTCCGACCGTTATCTTTTTTCATCACTCGCCTATCAGAGTCTGGACCTGAGTTTTGACCTGGTATATAAACTTAACAGGAATTTCCCGCTTCCCCGGTTTCTTTTCTTTATTGATACATCAATTGAGGAATGTCAGAGTAGAATCGGAAAACGCAATGCCGAGGAACTCTTCGAGTATTCTGAAATACAGGAAAGGATTCTTGAAAACTACATGAAAGCATTTAAAAAATACAGGGGCAGCGGAATGAATTACTGCAGAATAAACGGGAATAATTCTCCTGAAAAAATAAATGAAGAGATTTGGAAAATAGCAGGTTCTGCCGAAAAGTAATATATGCTTAAAAGGCTGGTTTTTACTGTACTGATTTTCCTCCTTATTGTTTCACAGGCAGGCTCCTATCGTCTGCTTTATGCAGAAGATTTTTATGAACTGTTTTATGAACGCTTCAAAATGTATCCGGAGCACATAAAACAGAATATCTCCTTTCTTGAACTTGCACTTCAGAGTGATTTCCGTAACCCTCTCTATGCCCTTGCCCGGATAGATAAAGAGGATTGGTATCCCAAATACATCTACCTTTTTAAAATGCATGTAAATCTTCTTATGGTAAGGGAATACCGGAAACTTGCCCTTAAATACAATAAACTTGATGCCTACTTTTACAATTACCCCTGGAAAGACGAAAATCTGGAAAGCCTGGTTATTGCCGAAGGAATTCTCAATACGGCATTTTACTACTGGGACGAAGCTGTTAAGTGGTCTGACAAGGCATCAGGCGAGATTCATTATTTTGAAGAACTTCAATATATGGAAGATGAAAATTACCGTGTCCAGACCGGTGAACTTGATTATGATTTCATAATTAATCGCGACCTGAACCAGCTTTACGAAGTACGCTCTGCATTTGAAGCGATGAACGAAAACACCTACTAGATCAATTATAAATTATGAATGATCATAGCTGTCCAAAATAAAGACTATTAATTGCCTGAA